>DATJZE010000034.1:0-8812 GCA_035499235.1 Minisyncoccota bacterium
CGCTGCGCCCATCAGATGGTGTGTTTCCGGCGTGGCGGGCACGTGCACGGTGACGATATCGCTCTTGGCCAGAAGTTGCTCCAGCGGGACGTACGAGAACTTCGACGTCTGGGCGAAGGTCTCGTCCGGGTAGGCGTCGAACGCCAGGACGTCCATGCCGAACCCGTGCGCGATACCGATGACGTTGCGGCCGATGCGGCCCGTGCCCACGACGCCCAGCGTCTTCCCGAAGAGGTCGAACCCCTGCAGGGAACGCTGGGTGAAGTCCGTGCCTTCGCGCAGCTGGTGGTGCGCCTGGTAGAGCTTGCGTGTGAGCGTCAGGATCAGTCCGAACGCGAACTCCGCGACGGTATGCGCGCCGTAGGACGGCACGTTGGCGGTGGGAATGCCTTTGGATTTCGCGTACTGCCAATCGATGTGGTCATAGCCCGTGGAGCGCGTCACGATGAGCTTCAGGTCAGGCAGAGCATCGATGAGCTCCTTGTCCAGTTCCGACTTCACGAACACCGAAACGACGCCGGCGCCGGCGGCGTCAGCGAGGTTCTCCATACCGAGTTTGTCGGGGAAAAAGACAAGCTCGCTGCCGGAAGGGAGCGCCGCCGACCCGCGGAAATATTCCTCCTCGCCGGGCATGGTTTCAAAGAAGACGATTTTCATGCCATCAGCATACGCCCGTTGTCGCTGCGGCGCCAGTTTGCTAGGATATGTCGCATGGATGAGACGACGGTGATGACCAAACAGGAGCGTCGGCAGGCGAGACGCGAGGAGCGTCAGGCGGAATCGGCCCGCGCACGGCGGAGCCGGTTCGTGCGGCGTCTGATCTTGTGGACGACCGTGGTCATCATACTGGCGGGTGTCGGCTGGCTCATGTACCGCGCGGCGGGAACGACTTCGCCGACGCCGAGCGGTGTGCTTGCGGTGCCGGTTTCGGCTTCTGACATCATCACCGGGCCTGCCAGTGCCTCCATCACGTTGCTGGAGTACGCAGATTTCCAGTGCCCTGCGTGCGCCGCGTACAGCCCCGTCGTCACGCAACTCCTGCAGGATCCACAAGTCGCGGGCAAGGTGCGGTTCGTCTATCGTTATTTCCCGCTCCGCGACATCCACCCGAACGCACAACTTTCCGCACAGGCCGCGCAGGCGGCGGCGCTGCAGGGCAAATTCTGGCAGATGCACGACCGGCTGTTCGACCAGCAGGACGCCTGGGCGGGACTTTCGAGCGATGGGGCGCGGGCGAAATTCGTCCAATACGCACAGGATCTGGGGCTCGACATGACGAAATTCAACGCCGACATCGACTCCGATGCGGTGAAGGCGGTCGTGAACGCCGATTATGACAGCGCCATCGCATCGGGCGTGAACGAAACGCCGACGTTCTTCGTGAACGGCACGGTGCTCGCGCAGCCGTCGAGTCTCGACCAGTTCAAGCAGGAAATCCTGAATCCCGCACATGCGAATCAGTAACACCCTCGCCGTCGTCATGCTCGTCGCCGCGCTGGTCGGGTTCACCGACGCGGCGTTCCTGACGGCAGAGCACGTGCGCGGCGTCATTCCGCCATGCACGCTGTCCAGTTGTGAGCAGGTATTGAACAGCCGGTTCGCCGCCATCGGTACCGTGCCGGTGTCGGCCGTCGGCATCCTCTTCTACGGTGCCCTGATCGTCCTGCTGGTCATGTATTTCGATTCGTGGGACCGCCGGCTCCTCCACGGGGTATCCTGGCTCACCGTGGCCGGATTTTTGGGCACCATCTACTTCGTTTCGGTGCAGGTGTTCATCCTGCATGCCATCTGCGAATATTGCATGGTCTCGGCGCTCGCTTCACTGACGCTCGTCGTGATCGGTGGTATCATCATGCGGCGCGACTGATACATGAAGAGATATACCATCATCGTCGGACTCGGCATCCTTGTCCTCGGTGCGTTCGGAACGGCATATCATTTCTTTGCGATGAGCCGTGCGCCCGCCGACGCGCAGCAGACGGCGCACGATGAATCCGCCCGTATCATCGCCGCCGTCGGCAAGTTGATCGAACTGCCCCCGGGCGAGACGCCCGTCATCGCGACCGTCGCGGACCCGACGAAGCTCGCCGGCGAGCCGTTCTTCAAGGACGCGAAGAAGGGCGACCAAGTCTTGATGTACAACATCGCGCACGAAGCGATACTCTATGATCCGGTCGCCGACATCATCGTCAACGTCACCCAATTGTCCCTCGATCAGCCGATATCAACCCCGTAACCACTACCATGGAACGATTCTCCCTTTCGGTGCCCGCGGCCATCGTCATCGCAGGTCTGCTCGTCGCCGCCAGCGTCTTGTTCGTCGGTTCAGGCGGTCTGGCATTGATATTCCACTCCGGGGTCGTCGCCACGCCCCAGCCGGGCACCGGCGGCGGGGACATCACCGTGGATCCGTCATCCGTGATGGGCACCGGTGATCCCGTGCTGGGCAACGCGGACGCCAAGGTCACCATCGTTGAATTCAGTGACTTCCAGTGTCCCTACTGCCGTCAGTTCTATGTCGACACGTTCGCCCAACTGAAGAAGGACTACATCGACACCGGCAAGGTCAGGTTGGTGTACCGTGATTTCCCGCTCACGTCGCTGCACCCCAGCGCGCGCCCGGCGGCTCTTGCCGGGGCCTGTGCGCAGGAGCAGGGGAAGTTCTGGGAGTTCCACGATACGGTCTTCTCGGAACAACAAAAACAGGAACCGGATCCGTCGCAGGTCTCGAAGACCATGACGTTCACGACGTCGGATCTGAAGAAATGGGCGGCGACGATCAGCGGATTGAACGCGGCACAATTCGATCAGTGCTTGGATTCCCAGAAATACGCCAACGAAGTCGATGCCGACATCGCGGCCGGCTCCGCGAACGGTCCGGATGGCTACCCGTTGGTGAGCGGAACTCCGACGTTCTTCATCAACGGTCAGCGGCTGGTGGGCGCGCAGCCATTCAGTGCGTTCCAGCAGACCATCGACGCGGCATTGGCCAAGTAGGATGAAATGAAAAGGGGAGGTCCGGTGGACCTCCCCTTCGCGTGTCGCCGGCTACCAGCTGGAGCTGGCGCCGTGCCCCCGGTACCCGAAGTTGGGCGCCGATGCCTGCGCACCGACACACGCACACATCAGGACCAGGAACACCGCGATCTTCGCCGCTTTCTTGAGCATGTCAGCCTCCACGGTAAGTATAGCACAAAACAGACACCAAGTCAATACCTGCCGATGGTGTCTATTTCACGTTCTGGTCTATCGCGCGGTGCAGCTCCGTCCGGATGAAATCCGTGACCTTTCCACGGAGATATGATTCGGCCTGCCTGACCTGTTCGCTGGCGGCGATGGTTGCGAGCGATCGCGTGACCGCCTGCCGGGCGGGCGTGCTATAGACGAAGATGCCGAGTGCCGCGAGGAGTACGAGTACGTAGGCCATGTCAGAATGTACCCGATGCACCGCCGCCGCCGAACGAACCGCCCTGCGACGGCCCCGCTCCCGCGGACGATTGCGAGGACGAAGTGCCTGCCGGAACGGAATAGGTCTGGGGTGTCACGAGGTCGGGGTTGATGGTGTTCAGGATGAGATAGGCGGAAATGAGGAGGATGAACCCGATGACGGCGTCGATGATCATGACGTTTGGTTTCTGCATCCAGGCGGATTTGAAGCGGTCCGGCAGTATGTAGGAGATTCCTGCAAGGAGGAACATGATGAACACCGCCAGACCCACGATGCTGAGCGCGTACGCGTAAAGTCGCGCGACCGCGGCGCCCAGCGAGTCGGCGCCGGACTGGAGCGTGGTGTTCGCGACGTCCGCAAGCAAGCTGTGCATAGCAGTATTGTATACCTCTGGAAGCCGTCAGCCAATCTGCTAGCATACGCCATATGCACTCCACAAAAACCCTGTTCATCGCCTGTGTCGTGGTGGCCGTGGTCGCGGCCGGTATCGTCCTGATCGTGTGGAAAGGCGGCGGTTCTAACGACGAATCCACGCCCACGCCGACGGATTACGTCTATGCGACCTACACCCCGGCCGCGACCCCGCAGCTCTACACGGTGCGGTTGACCGCATCAGGCGTCCAACCGTCCACGACGACCATCCGCACGGGCGATTCGGTGGAGTTCGTCAATGACACCGGCGTGGCGTTCTGGCCCGCTTCGGATACGTATCCGACGAATGACATCTGCCCCGGGTTCGATGCGCTCCGGTCATTGGGACAGGGTGAGACGTATACCATCACGTTCACCGAGGCCCGTACGTGCCCGTTCCACAACAACGTGGATGCCTCGAACGCCTCGGAACACGGAACCATCATCGTCCAGTGAGGATCGGAGCCGTCATCGCCGCGATCATCGTATTCGCCGTCCCGCTGACGGCGACTGCGACTGTCCAGGATGACATCGCCGCGCTGGAGCAGCAGCAGACACAACTGCAGGCCCAGCTTGATGCCGCGCAGCAACAGTTGGCGCAGGCAAGCTCGCAGAAGCAGACGCTCCAGACCGAGATATCGAAATTGAACGCGCAGATCAGCGTGCTGACCACGCAGATCAAGTCCATGCAGGCATCCATCGATGAAACCGGTCTCGAGATCGGTCAGACCCAGGATGCCATCGCATCGGCGCAGCAGGAACTCCTCGTGCATCAGAGCGCGCTTGCGTCCGCGGTGCGGGAGACCGACCAGGACGACCGGCAGCCGCTGGTGCTCATCCTGCTCTCGAGCGGTACGCTGTCCGATTTCTTCACGCGCGTGCACGACATCCAGCGCACCCAGGATTCCCTGGGCAACGCGATCCAGTCCATCCGTGACGTGCGGGACCGATTGGATACGCAGCAGACGCAGCTGGAACAGCAGCAGTCGGCCCTGGAGCAGGCCAAGGCGCTCCAAGAAGCCCAACAGCGCCAACTTGCGACGACGAAGGGTGATAAGAACCAGCTCCTGAAGGTCACCCAGGGGCAGGAGAGCAAATACCAGCAGCTCGTGAAGACGACGCAAACGAACCTCCAACGCCTCCAAGAGCAGATCTACTATCTGCAGCAGAACGGCGTTTCCGCGGCAGACGCGGTGAAATTTGGGGAGCTCGCGGCCATCGGGGCCGGTATCCGTCCGGAGTACCTCATCGCGGAGCTTGAGCAAGAAAGCGCGCTGGGGGTCAACGTGGGGAAATGCTATATCGTGGACTCGACCAGCGGAGCTACGCGGAGGATCACCAACGGCCAGATCTACACCAAGGGCATCCATCCCACGCGCGACCTCCCGTTGTTCCTGCAGATCACCGCACAATTGAACCGCGACCCGTACCAAACCCCCATCTCGTGCGGCTCCAGCTGGGGAGGTGCGATGGGAGCGGCGCAGTTCTTACCGTCGACGTGGATGGGGTATCGTGATGAGATCGCGACCATCTCGGGCCACGCGTTGCCGGATCCCTGGAACATCGAAGACGCATTCGTCGCGGCTGCGGCGAAATTGTCCAAAGACGGCGCTGACAGCCAGACCCGGGCAGGAGAGATCGCCGCATCGAAAAAATACTATTGCGGCAGCGCCACGAGCACCAGTGCCAGTTGCAACAATTACGCGAACTCCGTTCAGCTTCTGGCGGCAAACATCAAGGGCGACCTGTGACGACAGCCGGCGGTATGCTATCGTCCCGGAGTTCGTTCACAGGGAAGGAATGAACATGAAGAGCCACCGAACCATCGTCGTCATCGCCGCAGCCGTCCTGGCCTGTACGGCAGGCCCCGCACACGCGCAGGGCATCGGACCCGACCTCCTCCAGATTCCCATCAAGACGTATTCGCTCGACGAGGTGCAACCTACGTCGGCCGCGCCGCAGTGCGACATCGCCGCGGTCGTCGCACAGACCGCGACGGATCCGGAACTCGCCAGCGTTTCGCTCTCGGTCGGGACGAAGCGGCAGACGTACGTGGAAGTCCGGGCGGACACGCTGAAGACGTACACCGACTATGTCAAAGATGTCGGTGTCCGCGTGCTCGACGTCGACACGTGCACGACCAGCGTCATCACGGTCACGAAGACCTACGGCAAAGCTCAGATCGACGTACCCGTCGCGACACGGCATGGAAGGGTGTGGAGGACCATGTCGGAGCCGGTCGCCGTGCTCAAGGTCCCGGCGGGATGGGATATGAGCGTGGTCCGTCGTGAGAACGGCATCGAATGGAACAACTACAACACGCAGTTCCATATCGCGTCGCCCTCCGGACGGATCGTGGTCGGGCTCAAGTATCCGATCGTCAACGACCTGCCGAAGCGGGGGCAGCCGCGGATCACGATGGTCACCAACGTGCCGTACAGCGATGAGCTTGCCATTCCGTCGCTGATCACCAGGGGATTCGACTCCCTCGCGGCCACCGATGCGAACGCCCGTGCCGCTCTCCGCGAACAAGGCGTCATGTCACAGGCGTTCCCGGATCTGCTCGTCGCCGACGTGAAAGCGCTGAAACCGGAGTTCACGACCCGTCGCATCGTCGATGAGCACATGGACGAAGGCGAGGCGCTGATTGACCCGCTCTGGTCGGCGAACCGCGTGTTCGTCTCGGTCGGTGCGAACGGCCCGAACTTCGCTGCGTACACATGCAGCGGAGCGAGCGCATGCGGACGCGCACAGTTCACGGCGGGTACGTATGCGATGGTCCGTCGGAGATACCCGGACGCGGGACTCATCACGGATTTCACGAGCGCGTACCGTGACCCGGTCAACATCACGGAGGCGATGATCCTGCTGGATGACATGAACCTGAAGGAGTTGATCGGCGCGTTCGGTCCGTCCATCGCCGACGACCCGCTGCTCGAAGAGTACCTCGCCGCAGCGTACAACACCGGCGTGACGCGCGTCATCGCCGTCCTGAAGATCGCGCGTGCGAAGCACCTGCCGGAATGGACCGACGCCCGCGGACGTGACTGCCATGCGGGGACGTACCGCCAGTGCCTGCTCGCCCAGACCAAGGGCTACGACGCGAAACTGCGCTATCTGCGCGACCAGTGGACGCCGGCACAGGCAGTGGCCGTGAAACCCTGATCCCGCCTCATCGAGGCGGGATCTTCCTTATCTATGACCGAACACCCCTTGACGGGGTGTTCGCGAGTGAAGACGAGATTACCTCTTCTTCTTCTTTGCAGCGGCCTTCTTGGCCTTTCTCTTCTTTGCCATCTGGGGTCGGTAGCGATCCACTGTGCAGGCGCCGCGGCGCATACAACGTGCATCGCATCCCTCCTTATGGTTATACCATGACAGCCGACCAACGGTGGGACGAGCCCGACCGTTCACTGCTGCCACTGATACCGTAGTGAATGTCCGACACGTTCATTATAGGAGCGATGGAGTGCGCGGGAAAGAAAAACAGTGGATAACTTGCGCGCGATCAGCGTCGCCGCCGCGCGTACTGCCACAACGGCGGGATGACCGACGAGAACACGATCACGAGAACGATCGGGATGATGTAGCGATCGATGCCGGGCACCTTGGCGCCGAGGATGTAGCCCGCGAACGTGACCCCGAGACCCCAGATGGTCGCGCCCATGAGGTTGTACGTCATGAACGTACGCCATTTCATGGAGCCGACGCCGGCGAGCACCGGCGCGAGCGTGCGGATGACCGGCATGAAGCGCGCGAGGACGATCGTCTTCGCGCCGTGCTCTTCGTAGAACCGTTCCGCGCGACTGATGTTCTCGGGATTGAGCAAGAACGACTTCTCGCGGCTGAACACCGACGGCCCGAAGCGCTTGCCGAGCCAGTACCCGACGTTGTCCCCGAGCGCTGCCATCGTGAACGAGAGCAGCAGGAGGGGGACGATGTTCAGATAGCCCTGCGACGCGAGGAATCCCGCGGTGAAAAGGACGGAATCGCCCGGCAGGATGACGCCGACGAGCAGTCCCGACTCGGTGAAGATGATCGCCGCGACGCCCACATATCCCGCGGCCTGGATGATCGCGGTCGGGTCGATGAAAGCGGTCAGACTCAGCATGCGGACATTCTACTTCTTCTTGTTGCCGTAGGGAACGTGCGGCCGGATGCCCGTCACCGGAACGAAGGAGACCCGTTTGATGTCGTAGACGGCATCTTTCCGTTCCACCACGATGCGCCAACCGTTGCGGCGGGCGATGCGCGCCAGCGGCAGCGACGGATTGAACGCGATCGGTTTGCCGACGAACGAGAGCAACGGCAGGTCGCCTTCGGAGTCGCCGATCATCGTCGAGTTCCGGAGATCCACCCGCAGGTTCTGCTCGGCGATGTACCGTTTGAGCACGGCGAGCTTGTCCATCCATGAGGCGCCGGGAACGACGCGGCCGTTGATGATGCTGCGTCCCGTATAGATGCCGTCGCGTACTTCCAGCGTGTAGCCGATCGCGCCGTCGAACCCCATGGCTCGGGCGAACTGGCGCACCATCGGCTCCGGTGAGTTGGAGATGGCCAGGATGCGGTACCCTCGGCGGCGGAGCTGACCGATGAGCTCACGGGGAAACCGGTGCACGCGGTCTTTCTGCCAGGTGACCGTCGCACGCACCGCGGGGGCGACCCGCTTGACCGAACATCCGGCGATCTCACGATAGAACACCCGGACCACGCGCATGATGTAGTCGTTGTAGTGACCCTTGCGGTTCAGCCAGTTCAGGTAGTCACGTTCGACTTCGCGGTGGGCGTGGCCGGGGAACACGCCGCGCCGCACCAACTCATTGAAGAGCTCGATGATGAGCGACGACCTGAAGATGGTCCCGTCGATGTCGAAGATGGCCAATCGCGTACGTTTTGCCATAGGTCGCCGTTTGGGGCATACTATCGTTCCATGCATGTCAGTCAAGCGAAGCA
>DATJZE010000035.1:0-13691 GCA_035499235.1 Minisyncoccota bacterium
AACATGTAAAACGACGGCCCGTCTCACGTGAGACGGGCTCGGTACTCTCGGGCAGCGGTGACGGCCGCGGTCTTGACCTCCAGGAACAGCTTCTCGACGTCCAGCGGCTTGCCGCGCGGCGTGTAGAGCACCGTTTGCAGGAAGACATCCATGGCGGCCTGGGCGATCCGACGGACACGGTCGCGGGCGGCGGGCTCGTCCCGCTCCGCCTCGGTGGCAGGGACTCTCATACGCACCTCCGGATATTATGATACAGAAGAATAATAGATTAGTCAAGAAGACGGCGGACATCGACCGCATCCTGAAACGACTCTTCCCGAAGGCGCACATGGCGCTGAAATGCCGTACGCCGTGGGAGTGCCTGGTCGCCGTCGAACTGTCCGCCCAGTGCACCGATAAAAAGGTCAACGAGGTGACCGCGCGTCTGTTCAAAAAGTACCGCTCGCTGGATGATTACGTGCATGCCAAACCCGCTGCGTTCCGAAACGACATCCGCTCCACCGGTTTTTACCGCAATAAGACGAAGAACATACTGGCTGCAGCCAAACTCATAACGTCCAAGTTCGGGGGGAGGGTACCGCGGACGATGGACGAACTTCTCACGGTACCGGGCGTCGCGCGGAAGACGGCCAACGTGGTATTGGGCAACGTCTATGGCGTCGTGGAGGGCATTGCCGTGGATACCCACGTGCGTCGGTTGTCCCGTGCCTGGGGCCTGACGGGACACACCGACCCGGTGAAGATCGAACGTGATCTTATGTCACTCCTGCCGAAGCGGGAGTGGTTCGCGTGGACGTACCGCGTCATCGAATACGGGCGGACCTATGCGCCCGCGATCAAGAAAGACCACCGCGGGGAGCCGCTGGAGAGGTTCTACGTACGATGAATGAAAAGACCCCCGCAGCACGAGCTGCGGGGGTCGGGGCTTCAGCCCCTGAGCGGGTAGTACGTCCCGCCCTGGAAGACCAGAATCGGCTGCGGAGGAACGGGAACCAGGGGGATCGGCGGTACGTCGCGTGACGCGTTCCGGGCGAGGTCGGTGTTGGGCACGAATTCTCGCCGCAGTACTGCCGAGACTTGATGCGCCGCACGGCTGTCGCTCCCGCCGAACGCCATGGCGATCTCCAACGCCAGCGCATCGCCCGTGAGATAGCGGATGATCTCCGCGACGGACCTCTTCTGGAAGTCGACGACCTTGGTTGTGCCGCCGTTGTGGCACGCGAGCAGGCAACGGAAGACGCGCGGTTCACTGAAGAGCGTGTACTCGATGACGCACGTTCCGGGGACCCTCCCGAAGATGCCCGAGACGTCACGGTCGACCGTGACGAGGACGGGCCCGTTCACCGGCACGATGGCGGGCTTGCGATTCGGCTCCTCTGCCGGCTGACAGATGCGGCCTCTGGTGTCCTCGAGCCATGGAATGAGCTTCGGACCGAATTCCTGCTCGAGGCTTCTCCGGACCTGGTCCACGGCCGCGGTCGGGAGACCGAGGTCGCTTGCCAACGCGGCCGCCGTGGCGTGGGCCGTGACGAACACCCATGCGACGCAAGGATCATTCGTCTTGAGCGGCAGGTATCGCGGGACGCCGCTATCCGGCGTTCCGCACACGAGAACGTGGTACGTCCGTCCGTCGAACTGGACCTTCACGTCCAGCCCGATCTGCTGGCTGAATCCCTCGTCGGGCAGGGTCACGGACACCCGTTTTCCGGACGAGAACAACCATGTGTTTTCCAGCACGAGGTACCTCCTAGATTCAAGGGGTTCTGAACCCCCTTAATGAGCTCGTTTCCAGTATACCACAAAGTTAATATATCGTCAATAATCGGGCCGTTTCCGGCATGGTACAATGCTTCTATGAAGGAAGTGGCTCCCGAACCGGCTCAAGCTGAAGGGTTGAAATATCCGGAAACGTTCGGCATCGAACCGCATGCCTTTGAGCGGGAACTACCGGAAGTCATCCGCAACCTGACCGGCGCCCTGCATCGGTTCGAGGACGAGGCGGGGAGCGATGAGGAAATCAGAGAAGTGTTCGGCGGCGTGTACAGCGCCGAGAAGATCGAAGAAGACCTTGCGGAAGTCCACCGGCTGCGCCACGTCTATGAAACGGAAGATACCCTTGAAGAGCGGAAGCACCACCTGTATTCGCTCGTGCTGGAACTCATCATCTGCGACCTCTCCAACGAGTGGTTCCCCGGATGCACCGTCTGGCGTTCCTATGCATTCGACGACTATAAGCGTCAAACCGATCTGTTCATGGACATCCCGGGTCCGGAAGGACAGATGCTGACGCTTGCGATCGATGTGACGTCCAGCCGCGAGGCCGCGTCCAAGAAACTCGACGACTCGCTCGGGGAGTTCAGAAGCGGCTGGTTCCATGACGTGGACTACTTCGCATCGGACACCGATCCGGAGCGTCCGCGCGGACGCCAGTTCTTCCCGCGGGTCGTCGCGGGTGCTTCGTATCGGAACATCGCATCGCTCGCGCGCGCCTACGGAGCCTGGTTGAAGGCCGGAACCCGGAGCAAGGACGAGGCGATGGAACGATTGCGCCATCATGAACTGGCGCGGCAGATGTACCAGGAGCTCCTGCGGCAGCTCGATCTCGCACACACGTATTTTCGTCGGAACCTCAAGGACCAACCGACGTTCAAAACCACGCTCCGGGCAAGTCTCAAGAGCCATGCCCAGTACGTGGACGTGGTCCGGCGGGCGCTTCGGGAACGATATGAAAAGATGAAGGGGAGCTTCGGTGGCGAAACCGAACCTCCCCCTAACGGCGTACTGGACGCCATTCTCGAATTCGCGTGAGCAGGACCGACAGGAGCACGTCGCCAAGTCGCGCGAGCGCTTTCACGGCGCCGTACTGCAGCCGGTCAGCCTTGAACAACCGCACCACGTGGGCCAGACTGGGTGAGGCGAACGAGCGCACCCCGCACCTCCGGGAACTATATACAACAAAATGATAACGAAGTCAACCTTCCGGAAGGTCATCATGATGCACTGGTGCCGGCATGGGCGGCACGGGCTGCCGTGGCGCAGGAGCATCAACCCGTACCGGATATTGGTAAGCGAGATGATGCTTCAACAGACCCAGGTTTCCCGTGTCACCGACAAGTTCCGCGCCTTCATCCGTGCGTTTCCCACGTTCCGCGCGCTCGCGCTGGCGAAACCTTCCGACGTGCTGAAGCAATGGCAGGGCTTGGGATACAACCGGCGTGCTCTGATGCTGCACCGGTGCGCGCAAAAGGTGACCGATACGTTCCGGGGAAGACTGCCGGCCGACTATGATGCTCTGCGACGTCTTCCCGGTATCGGTCCGTACACCGCGGGTGCCATCCTCGTCTTCGCATACGATGCGCCATGGCCGTTGCTGGAGACCAATATCCGCCGCACGTACCTTCACCATTTCTTCCCGGGCCGGCATCGTGTCCGCGACACTGAACTGCTGCCGCTCATCGAACGGACGATGGACCGCGCCCATCCGCGCCGGTGGTTCTCGGCGCTCATGGACTACGGGTCATGGCTCGCTTCCCAGACGGTCAATCCGAACCGCCGGTCACGCCACTACGTCAGGCAATCCGCGTTCGAAGGTTCCGACCGTCAGCTGCGCGGCAGGATCCTCCGTGCGATGTTGGGATCGGAGCCGCTGCCCAGGGACCGCCGGACGAAACACATCGCCGCGCGGCTCATCGACGAAGGGTTCGTGGTATCATAGACGTATGGCGGCGGACCCCGACCTCATCGCATACATACGGCAGGAGACGCAGGACGGCGTGACCGCCCACGAGCTCCGCGAGACCCTGATGGAAGCGGGGTGGAGCGAGTTGGATGTGGATAATGCCCTCCATGATGTCGCCGCGGGTCTGCGGCCGGTCACCGAAGGCGCGTCCATCCACGAGGATCTCGCACAAGTGCGGGGCATGGTGGCGCATCTGGCATCGCGCGTGCAGAAACTGGAGGCGCGGCTGACTGCGGTGCCGGCGACGCTCTCACTGCCCATGGGAACGGCAAACCCGGCGCGAGAATTGCCGCGCGGCCACCGGCGGCTGGCGCGCGCGCTCATGGCCATCGTCGTCGCGTTCGTCATATTCGCCGGCGCACTCGTGTTCCGTGCGTGGCAGGCGAATGCGCTCGAGATCCAGACGGTCGGTGCCCTGATCCTCTTCTTATTGATTTTCCTGGTCGTCATGCTCCGCATCCTGCGGCGCAGGAAATAGAAAACGGCGGGGGCTTTTGGCCCCCGCCGTGGGTCACGCTGTCGGGAAGACGACGAGCGCGGCCGCGTTCTTCTTGGGATCGTCGATGATGGCGGCCCGCAGGCCATCACACACCATCGCCTGGAGCGACAGCACCATCGCTCGCGACCGCGGTCGCGGGTGCGGTCCCTGGACACGGTCGAGCACCTTGACCTTGCTCCCTTGCGACGCCCGGTGGGCATCGGCGACCAGGGTCGCGATGAGGACGTCGTCCTTTCTGCGGCCCGTGAAAAGGCCATGGTCCGCCGCTTCCGTCTCGATCGCCGCCTCCAGCGGCCCGAGCGCTTTCCAGGGGAAGTTGGCCATTTCGGCCAACATGGCATCCATGAACTTCATTGTGAACCTCCCAATTAATAATACCACAAAAACGATAGAAAAGCAAGTTTCACGCGCGGACGGAAAAAACGCTAGAATGGCCGGATATGCCCATGCACCGCGGCGTCGCCACGATGACCCTGGACACCGGGACATGCCCCCGGTGGCTGTTCGAACGCATGGTCAAACTTGGCCGCCAGATGTGTGAGGTCATCGTGGCCGAATACGGACCTGACGAGTTCATCCGCCGCATGGGAGACCCGGTGTGGTTCCAGACCCTCGGCACGGTGCTTGCATTCGACTGGAACGCCTCAGGCCTGACCACCATCCTGACCGCCGCCCTCAAGGAAGCGATGCGCGATATGGAACACGAGCTGGGACTCTACCTGTGCGGCGGGAAGGGGAAAACGAGCCGCAAGACGCCCGAACAGATCCTGACCTGGGGCGAGCGCATCGGCCTGCCGGAGGCGCATGCGAACAACCTTGTCTACAATTCCCGCATGAGCGCGAAGGTGGATTCCGCCCTCGTGCAGGACGGATATCAGCTCTATCACCACGCGTTCATGTTCTCGCGGTCGGGTGCCTGGTGCGTCATCCAGCAGGGCATGAACACCGCGACGACCAGCGCACGGCGTTACCATTGGTCGTCTGATCGCGTCACCGACCTCATCCAGGAGCCGCATTCCGGCATCAAGGCGGAGCGTCTCCACCGCAACGTGCTGGATATCACCAGTTCCAAAAGTGCCGACAACAGGCAAACGACCATTGAACTCGTGGATGCGGGGTACGCGACGGTCATGAAAGAAGTCAATCTTCTGCGCCGGCATGCATCGGTGACGAGTCGGGCTGCCAGCTGGTCGGACGGCCAGCAACAGTTCACATGGGCGGAATTCAAGCCGGTGGAGTTCAGGACGCACCCGGTCGTACGGGAGGATTTCGGCAAATCCAGATACCTGGAAAAGGTGCTCGCGCAGCTGACCGACCGCAAACCGGAATCGTACGAAACCCTCCTTGCCCAGCCGGGCGTAGGGCCCAAGACCGTCCGGGCTCTCGCCTTGGTCGCCGAGGTCATCTACGGCGCCGCACCGAGCTACGAGGATCCCGCCCGGTATGCGTTCGCTCACGGCGGCAAAGACGCGACACCGTACCCCGTGGATCGTGCGACCTACGACACGACCATCGCGACGCTGCGCGCGCTGGTGGCGAAATCGCATATGCAGGTGACTGACAAGGCCAGAGCGTTGGACCGGCTGGTATAATGGACTCATGCAGCTGTACCCCAAGAACTGGGAACGGTGGGGCTGGCCGCGGTGGCGGAAGTTCTTCACCGCAACCGGACGCCGGCTCCTGCCTGCCGTCCTTCTGTTGGCGGCGTTCGGGTTCTCCGCGGGTCTGACCTACGACCGCCAAGCGCAGATCCGTCTGGATTCCGGTTCGCGTGCATGGTCGGGGTGGGGCGGCCCGCTGTACGGGTTCAACATCACGCAGGCCCGCGAGAACGTCTTCACGCTCGTCCGCGATCTGCGCCGCACCGTGACGGTCATGGACCACGCCGACCTGTTGAGCACCGGAATGATCGGCGTGATGAATTACGTCACGCACGGCGCCGTCTATTCCGTCGCCGACGCGCTGCACTGGTTCGACGTGCCGCTGACATCGCGTCAGGCGGCGTCACTGGACCTCTGTGAGCCGCTCGCGGACCTCTGGACCGGTCAGGCGATCATCATCCAGCCCGATCCGTGGCAGTACGGCATCGCGTCATGGTACGGGCCGGGATTCCAGGGCCGCGTGGCCGCCTCCGGCGAGCCGTTCGACACGTATGCGCTCACCGCCGCCCATCGGACACTGCCGCTCGGGTCGATGATCCGCGTCGTCTCGCAACAGACCGGGCACGATGTGGTGGTGCGCATCAACGACCGCGGACCCTACGTGGACGGCCGCATCATCGACCTGTCGCGACGGGCGATGGATGAACTCGGCGGTGAGGATCTGGCGGCGGTCTACCTGGAGCGCCTGGACCCGTCGGCGCTGGACAATCCCTGTCCGTAGGGGATACTCGGTGACACGGGAGGTCATGTGCTCTTTCTCGCTCGCGTGTGCCGGTTCGGATGTTTCGTGGTCGCTCTGTTGTTCGTGTGTGTGCAGGCGCTCGTCATCCTGCACGACATCTGGTGCGCGACGGTTTCGGGTTTCGGTGCGACCTTTCTGGGTTCGGTCACGGGCACGGCCGGCATGACGGCGTCCAACATCGTGCTCAGTTCGCTCGTCTACTGGATGCCGGTCGCCTGGGCAGCGTTCTGGTTCGTGCTCGGCATGGGCTGCTGGTATTCCGTGGAGTCGCTGCAGAAGAAGTCGCGCCCGAGCTGATGCCCGGGCGTTTTCCTATGCAGCTTGGTCGGTGAATTCCCTGCCCATGAGCATCGGGATGGCGAGCCGCTGTCGCCCGGTCTCGCCGCGCACCAGGTCGGTCTTCCGCGCCGCCAGGTGTCCGCGCTCGCTGTCATGTTGCGCATGTGTTTGTGCGATATGGCTCGTGGCCACGTAGACGGTGTGCTTCCCGTACTTGGCATCCAGCGCATCCGCGCTCTGGTATACGCGCCGCGACCGTTCGATGCCGACATGCGCGCCGAAGAGATCCGGTTGCCGGCGGTCGTCGGATTCCAGTTTCGTGAACACCACGCCGGTCGCGCGGTACTGCGTGCCCGGCTTCCAGAGCGTCCGGAACGCCTCGCGCGCGGCGGCGATGATGGGACCGGGGACGGGGGTGGCGTCGGAGAGTTCCACCTCGATGCCGGCGTGGTCGAACTGTTGTGTGCGCAAGAGGAACACCGCCTCACGAACCGCCAAGTCGTACCGCCGGACCTTGATGCAGGCGTTCTCGATGTTCCGTGATAGCTGGGAGAACACGAACGCCGCATCAGTGGACGGCGGAGTGAACGTCTTGAACTTCTGGATGGAGGCATACGTGGTCTTCGCTTCGGTGACGAGTTGCAGGACCGAGAGCCCGTTGAGCTCCTGCCAGATCTCCTGGAACGGCTTCGTCGTGTTGGCGAACACCCATTCCAGGGGGAGCCGCGCGAATTCCAACGCCGTGCGGATGCGATGCTTCATCAAGAACGCCGTGGTCTGCGGACCGATGCCCCAGACGTTCTCCACGGGCAGGTTCGCCAGGTACTCGTGGATGCGGCGCCCGGGGATGGCGGTCAGCCCGTTCGGCTTCTTCCACTTGGAGCCGATCTTCGCGAGGACCTTGGTCGGCGCCAGCCCGATGGAGAACGTGAATCCGAGTTCGGCGGCCAGATCGCGCTGGATGCGCGAGGCGATGACGGGATATGATGCGCGATGCATGCGGCGCAGGCCGGTGATGTCCGCGAAGCACTCGTCCACCCCGTACTCCTCCACGTCGGGCGTCCACCGCCGCACGATGTCGAACAGGCGCTTGGACAACAGCGAGTAGGTCTCGTAGTCGGACGGCAGGATGACGGCGTCGGGACAGATCCTGCGGATCTGCCACAACGGCATGGCGCGGGTGATGCCGCGGGCCTTCGCCTCGTAGCTCATGGACGCGGCGATGCCGCGTTCGAGTCCGGTGATGACCGGCCTGCCCTTGAGCGCCGGGTCGCGCGCCTGTTCGCAGGACGCGAAGAACGCGTCACCGTCGATGTGGAGGACGGCCCGCGGGAACGACGAGAGCAAGAGCGGCGAATGGCACATGGAAGTCCACGTCAGTATTTCCGGATGACGGCTTTGACGACGGCGGTGATGTTCAGCTGGTCGCGGGGGACGATGGGGCGGAACTTCGGGTTTGCGGGCATCAGCAGCGCCTTGCCGTCACGGTGCCGCAGGTACTTCATCGTCCAGGCGCCGTCCACTTCGGCGACGACGATGTCGCCGTCGCGTGCCTGTGAGCCCCGCTCCACCAGCACCATGTCGCCGGGCATGATGCCGGCGTCGCGCATGGATTCCCCGCGCACCTTGAGCATGAACGTCGCCTCGCGGTTGCTGATGAGCCATTCGTCCAGGCTCATCGTGTCGGCGAGTTCCTCTTCGGCAGGAGACGGCCATCCGGCTTCCACGGTACCCAGGACGCGCGCGGTGCCGAACGGATCCGGCAGCGTGAGATGCCCGGTGGTGTCACGTACGACCGATCCGCCCGCGACCAGGACGTTCACCAGCTTGGCGACCGCGTTGGTGGAACGATACCCGACAAGCCGCGCGATCTCGCGGTACGTCGGCATGCGCCGGCGCTGCTGGAAGAAGCGGCGGATGCGGCGGATGGCGGGCGTCGGGTCCATGGGAGAAGGATAGGTGAACATATGTTCACTGGTCAATGTGGACAACTTTTCTGCTACGATGGCTCCGTGCCCCACGACATCATCCGCCGCAGTCCCATCATCATCGTGCGCAACTTCATCGCGCTCCAGTTCTGCGCGACGGGGCTCTACTTCTTCGCCGGCTCCATGGCGTACTATGCCCGCATCTGGCGCAGCATCCCGTTCCTGGACGACCGCGTACCGTTCCAGATCGCGCAGTTCGCGTTCATCTTCATCGCCGAAGTCGCTCTCATCATGTACATCTTCTTCACGTGGCAGCGCGAGACGCTCCGCATCTCGGACGGTAAACTGGTCCACGATGAAGGCATCATCCTCCGACACCACGAGGTCGTGCCGCTGGAACGCGTCGCATCGGTCACGTTCAGGCAGAACCCCTTCGGCAAGCTTGCGCACTACGGCACCGTGGAAGCACGCGATGCCACGGGCGCACGGCTGGTCCGGTTGGCGCACGCTGCGGACCCCGGAGAGCTCGCTGATCGTCTGACCCGACACCTCCCGTCATCCGTGGACACAGAGCCGTTGCGTCTGGTCAGCGAAGCGGAGCACGAACGACTGGAGCGGAAAGCGACCTTCCGATGGGATTTGAAGACGGATACGGTCAACCGCGGCCTGGAGAAGGCCGCGATGAAGACGGTCGCTGCATTCATGAACACGGACGGCGGCCACCTGCTGTTGGGCGTCGGTGACGACGGTGAACCCGTCGGGCTCGAGCGCGACTTCGCCACGCTTGCACGGCGCGACATGGACGGATTCCAGACCCATTTCTCGAACGTCCTTGCGGCGATGTTCGGCAACAGCTTCAGGCGGTTCATCAAGCTCCGTCCGTTCCAGCACGACGGCAAGTCGTGCATGCTCGTGGCGGTCGCACCGTCGCCGCGTCCCGCGTACCTGAGCGACGAAGGCAGGGATGAGTTCTTCATCCGCACGGGGAACGGCACGACGGCGCTCAAGATGTCCGATGCGCACGCGTACATCAACGCGCACTTCCATGACAGCGTTCTCCACATCTGAACTCCGGGTACTCCGTCGGTTGGATTCGCCGCGGCGCGTCCAGGATTTCCTTGAGACGCTCCGATACAGCAAGGACCGCGGCAACGACATGCTGCGCTCGCCGCGGCGCGTGCTCAGGGAACGGTCGGCGCACTGCATCGAGGGCGCGCTCCTGGCCGCGGCTGCGTTCCGGACCAACGGAGCCCGCCCGCTCCTCCTGGACCTGCGCTCCGACGATGACGATCTGGACCATGTCGTCGCATTGTTCCGCCGTCACGGGTGCTGGGGTGCCGTCTCCAAGACCAACCACGCCGTCCTGCGGTACCGCGAACCGGTCTACCGCACGGTCCGTGAGCTGGCGCTTTCGTACTTCCATGAGTACTTCCTGGACGACGGCCGGAAGACGATGAAGGATTTCTCCGATCCCTATGACGTCGTCCGTCGCCACGGCACGTCATGGATGACGAGTGAGGATGACCTGTGGGATATCGCAGAGGCGTTGGACGCAAGCCGCCACCGAACGATACTGGGCGTACGCCAGCGACGTGAGCTCAGACCCGCGGACCCCGTGGAGATACGCGCGGGTAAGCTGGTCGTATTCACATGAAGCCACTCATCGTCATCATCGTCGTAGCGCTCATCGCGGTGTCGGGCTTCGTTTTCATGCGCCACCAAAAGACGTCCGATACGTTCGCGGATTGGAACGGGGTCATCCGCGGTGTGCTTGCCGGCGGCCAGGGGCTGGTCATCGAGCCCGCTTCGGGCGGTCCGCTTGTGGAGGCCTACCTGGCGGGCGGGGCGACGGCGTCGGTCACGAACGGTCCCGTGCATATCCACGGCCGGCAGACGGGCATCAGCTGTGCATACCTTGCAACGATATTCGGCAGGTGCCATCCTGAAGTGGAAGTCACACAACTCGAATCCCTCATGCGCATCTCAAGCCCCGCGTTCGAAGACGGCGCGTCGATCCCGGTCCAGTATACCTGCGACGGGCAGGGGATGCCGCCGCCGTTGACGGTTTCGGACGTTCCGGCGGACGCGGTCTCACTGAAGCTGGTCGTCACCGATCCGGATGCGCCGCAAGGTACGTTCACGCACTGGGTTGTGGAAGGCATCGCACCGACGACCGCATCGATCTCCGGTCCAGGATACAAGCCGCCCTGTCCGCCGTCCGGTACGCACCGGTACATCTTCACGCTCACAGCGTTGGATGCCGACGGTGCGACCATCGCCACTGCCCAACTGACCGGTATCTATGCACACTCCCGCCCATGAACGCGACCTACGACGATTTCACGAAACTCGAATTCCGGGCGGCGACCGTCACCGCGGCAGAGCGCGTGGAAGGTTCCGAGAAGCTCATTCGTCTGCAGCTGGACCTGGGCGAACTCGGACCACGGCAGATCGTCGCGGGCATCGGCAAGGCATACGAATCCGCCGCGCTCGTGGGCACGCAGATCATCGTCGTGGCGAACTTGGAACCGCGGACGCTGATGGGTCATGAGTCCAACGGGATGCTGCTCGCCGCGCGTGACGCGGACGGACTCCCTGTTCTGGTGCGCCCCGAAAAGCCGGTACCGGCGGGAAGTAAGATCAACTGAGCAGACGGCCGGCAAGCTCCGCGAACGGCACTTCTTCCTGGGTACGTTCGGTGAGGTTCTTCAGCTGCGCGACGCCGCGCTCGCGCTCTTTGGCGCCGATGATGATGACGGAGGGGAATCCGGCTTTGACCGCCCAGGCGAGCTGGCCTTTGAGCGATTCGTCGGAGCCCAGGTAGAGCGACGTCGCCACGCCTGCGCCGCGAAGCTCCGAGGCGACCTTCAGGACGGTCGGGCGTGCGGCAGCATCGAAGTCCAGGACCGCGACCTGCGATGTCGCGGCGGGTGCCGGCGGCACGAGGCCGAGTTCGTCCAATGCCGCGAACAGACGGTCCAGACCGACGCTCATGCCGACACCGGACAGCTTCATCGGTGCGAACCGCGAGACGAGGTCATCATATCGGCCGCCGGAGCAGACGGACCCGAACGTCGGCAGAGCGGTCAGCATCGTTTCGAACACGGTGCCCGTGTAGTATCCCAGGCCACGCGCGATGGACAGGTCGACGGTCCAGGCGGAGCGGGGGACGCCGAATCCGTCGATGCATGCGATGAGCTGTCGGAGTTCTTCGATGCCCTCGTGCGAGCGGGGAGAGAACTGGAGCATGGCGTGCGCACGGTCCAGAAGCGCCTCGGGCGAATCGGCGGTGAGGTCAAGGAATTCCTGGATGGCGTCCACCTGCTGGCCGTCCAGGCCGATCTTGGACGTCAGTTCAGCGGCGACCGCGTCCCAGCCCAGGCGTGTCCGCTTGTCGATGGCGCGCAGCACGGCCGGCGTGCGCGATGCATCGAAGCTGAGGAAGTCCGACATGCCGTCCAGGACCTTGCGGTTGGAGATGCCGATGGTGACTTTCTCCGCGAGACCGAGCTCGCGGAACACGTCATGGATGAGGGCGATGACCTGCGCATCGGCCACGATGGAACGCGGTCCGACGATGTCGGCGTCACACTGGATGAACTGGCGGTACCGGCCTGCCTGTGCGTGTTCGCCGCGCCAGACGTTGCCGATGTGATAGCGGGCGAACGGGAAGACGAGTTCATCGGCGTGCGCGGACACGTAGCGTGCCAAGGGCACCGTCAGGTCGAACCGGAGACCGAGTGGTTCGTCGGTGTCGGTCAGGCGTGCCCGGTACATCTGCTTGGCGACTTCCGACTCGCCGCCGGTCAGCACCTCCACGCGTTCCAGCGCCGGCGTGTCGATGGATGAGAATCCATGCCGTCGGAACACGCCCGCGATGCGGTCCATCATGGCCTGCCGGGATGCTGCGTCGGCGGGCAAAAGATCCCTGAATCCTGAAGGCGGCTGCGGATCGATGCGGTCCATATGGGGACATGGTACAATGAATGCATGTTCGGCGCCACACTGGCTTTGAGCGCGTTGGTGGCATTCTGGTTCATGGTGATCCTGTTCGTGATCGCGCTCGTGCGACGCAATACGGGCGCGGCCGACGTCGGATGGGGGCTCGCCGTGTTCATCGCGGTGCTTGCCACGTACGTCTGGCAGATGCCCGGCGGGCTCCGAGCGGCGCTTGTCCTCATCCTGGTGGCCGTCTGGGGTGTCCGTCTGACGGTGCACATCCTGATGCGTAACTGGGGAAGAGGGGAGGACTGGCGGCACGCCCGGGCACGCGCGGCGTGGGGTCACTGGTACCCGCTTCGGAGCTTTCTCCAGGTCTTCGTCCTTCGCAGTGTCCTGTTGGTGATGGTCGCCGCACCCGCTCTATGGGTGGTGACGTTCGGCGGGCCGCCGCTCACGTGGCTGGACTTCTTCGGGTTGTTCGTATGGCTGCTCGGCTACTGTTTCGAGAGCATCGCCGACCATCAGCTCGTCCGGTTCATGAAGACGCCCGCCAACCACGGCCGCGTGCTCTCCACGGGACTCTGGCACTACAGCCGCCACCCGAATTACTTTGGTGAACTCTTGATGTGGTGGGGCCTGTGGCTGGTCGCGCTGTCGGTTCCCGGCGGATGGATGACCGTCATCGGTCCCATCGTATTGACGTACTGGATATTGGCATGGGCCGTCCCGCTGGTTGAATCGAAATCGCTCCAGAACTCCGAGTACCGCGCGTATGCGCGACGCACCGACGAACTGCTGCCGGGACCGCCGGAATCATAAGAAAAGGGAAAGGCCCGGAGCATGCTCCGGGCCTTGCACTACTGACGTGACGGGATGACGGGAGGGGACCAGGCGGCCTCCC
>DATJZE010000036.1:0-2326 GCA_035499235.1 Minisyncoccota bacterium
GTCGTCGCCAGCGACTTCTCGCTCTCGTCCTCGGGCGGGCACTACACGTTCCGCGTGCTGCGGTTGGACGGCGAACCGGTGGACGACCGCGTGGAAGTGTTCGGTATGGACTGGGTGCAGCCGCGTTGGGGACAGGAACTGACGGTCATCGGTAAATTGCAGTCGCCCAAAGATTCGGGCGACTTCGACTACTCGTCGTATCTGGCGCACAACGGGGTACATGCGCTGATGTACTTTCCCACGTACGGAGTTCCGGAGAACCTTCCGGTTCCTCTCGATGTGCGGCTCATCCGGCCGCTGTACACGATGCGCGACGCGTTGATCGACGCGGTCCTTCGCGCGGTACCTCAGCCGGAATCGGCATACCTGAACGGGATTTTGTTCGGCACGCGGGGGACCATCACGCCGGACCTGACGAATGCGTTCTCGGCGACGGGCACGAGCCACATCCTGGCGATCTCGGGATACAACATCACCATCGTCGCCGCAGCCCTGATGGCGCTTCTGGCGCCGCTGGGCAAACGTCGTTCCTACTGGCTGGTGGTGGCCGGCATCATGGCATTCACGCTGATGGTCGGCGCGGGCGCCTCCGTGGTGCGCGCGGCCATCATGGGCATCTTAGGGTTGACGGCCGTTCAGCTGGGACGCCGGCAGGACGCAGGGGTCGGTATTCTTCTCGCCGCCGCACTCATGTGCGCGTTCAATCCGCTGCTTCTGCGCTGGGATGTCGGATTCCAGTTGTCGTTCTTGGCATTGGTCGGCATCGTCTATATAGAACCGCTCTTGTCAAAGAACATCCCCTCGGTGATGGCGACGACGGTCGCCGCGAACATCTTCGTCCTGCCGCTCATCGTGTTCGACTTCGGCACTCTGGCGGTCTACACCCTGCCGGCCAACCTGCTCGTGCTTCCATTGGTGCCGCTGGCGATGGCGCTCGGGTTCGCCACGGGCGTCGCGGGAGTCATCATCCCGTTCTTCGGCTCGCTGGTCGGCCAAGTCGCGTGGCTGGTGGCTGCATTCCAACTCGGGGTCATCCGGCTCTTCGCCTCGCTGCCGTACGCGGCGCCGCAGGTGACCATGCCCGTGTCGGTGCTCATCGCCGTCTACGCCGGGCTTGCCGCATGGCTCGTCGCTGTGTATCGTACAAGGCATGTCTGAACGCACATTTGTAATCCTGAAGCCTGACACCATCCAGCGGTCGCTCATCGGGGACATCATCCGCCGCATCGAGCGGACGGGACTGAAGCTCGTCGGCCTGAAGATGGTGCGCGCGTCCGAAGCCACCCTGACCGCGCACTACGGCAAAGACGACGCGTGGTACCTGGAGAAGGGCACCAAGCGCGTGAAGCTGATGCGGGACGCCGGCAAACCGGTGGACCCGGAGCGCCCGCCCATCGAATACGGGAAGGACATCATCCGCGGCGTGGTCAGGTACATGCAGGCCTCTCCCGTCGTCGCGATGGTATGGGAGGGCAACCAGGCCGTCGCCGTAGTCAAGAAACTGGTCGGCACGACCGACCCCACCGCTTCGGACGTCGGCACCATCCGTGGTGACTACCAACTGGACTCGTACTCGCTCTCGGATGCCGAGCAACGCGGTATCCGCAACCTCATCCACTGTTCGGACCAGGTCGCGGAGGCCATGCGCGAGATCGGCATCTGGTTCAACTCCGGAGAGTTGCAGGACTACCGGCACATCAATGAAGCCATCCTGGAGGATGTGAACCTCGACGGCACCCGCGAGTAGGGTGGACAACGCGGACTTGCCCCGGCATCTGCCGGGGCTATCCTTAGGGCAGCTCGGAACCGTTCGTATCAAAAACTTAGGACAATCTTCTCTCAACGGGAGCCCTAATCAGTCCGTTTCCCTTGCTGGAGACGGAGTGCGGGCACCCACCAGCAGACATGCTGAGTATTTTTTGGGCGAATGGTCCGGGCCACCAAAGAACCGCATGTGCGGTTTTTTGGTTCTGCGACGGGTTATTCCGTCGTGACGCCGTCGAAGTGCTCCTCCACCTCGTCGGCCTTCGTGTGCTGGAGCGTACCGTCCTTGTGATTGGGCGGGGAGTAGACCGTATACAGCTTCAGCTCGTCGGAGCCGGTGTTGACGACGTTGTGGTTCGTGCCGGCGGGCACCACGACCGCCCAGCCATCGGACACCTCGTGCTCCACGCCGTCCAGGATGACTTTGGCGGTGCCGGCTTCGAACCGCAGGAACTGGTCCAGGTGATGGACCTCCATCCCGATCTCTTCGCCGGGCTGGAGCGTCATCACGACCAGCTGGCTGTTCTTCGCGGTATACAGCACGCGGCGGTAATCCTCGTTG
>DATJZE010000037.1:0-2665 GCA_035499235.1 Minisyncoccota bacterium
CGTACATGTCGCTGCCCGACATGCCGCCGTAGATCTGGGTGTGCTCGAACATGTGCCTGCCGCCCTCGGAGCAGTCCGGGCAGCCGGTGAGTCCGACGATGATGCGCGTCGTGCCGCCCATCGAGCCGGGCACGATGCTCCGGACGAAGAACGTGAACCGCTCACGCTGGGTGCCCTGGAACACCGTGGTGCCGTACCCCTCCATGCCCGGCTGCAGCTTGTCCAGCGGCATGATGGGGAGTTCCTGAGCGAACGTGGCGGTGGCCGTCAGGACGGCCGCGAGGAGAACCGCAAAGCGCATGACGCCTCCTATCTGTCCCTAGTTGTCAGGGAGCTTAGGGGTCGTTATATCGTGCACGGGTCAGACCGTCAATCCTGAATCCCGTTCCGAGAATTCGCCCAGGCCGTGGCGGGCCATGAGCGTGTTATAGCGGACGAGCACCACCGCTTCGAATGACCGCGGGTGGAATTCGAGCGTCCGGTCATCGGCAACGACACGACCTCCCGAGGCGTGGGTGGCCGGTTCGCGTTCGATGCGCCGTTGCTGCCACCGGCGCATGAGTGATTCGAATCTGCCGCCGATCGGCGTCTCCAACAGCATCTCGAGGGTCGTTCGGATCGTATTCAGGACCAACGAAGGGCGGACCTGGCGACGGACGAACTGCGAGCCGCTGTCGCCGGTCACGTACTCCGCCACCCACGGGTTCGCCTGCCGGAGCTTGCCCAGATACCCGTGTGGGTCCAGGAGCGGCAGGAGAGAAGCAATGCCGCGGGCGGTGTACAGCGACCGGTGGCGTATGACCAGGCCGTCGGTCGTGACGTAGTGGTTGAAGCAGAACTTGTCCGGCGCCGTCGCGTCGTGTTTGGTGCGCAACCTCCGCATGAGCCATGCCGCAGCCAACAGGAATATGCGCGCGGAGTACAATCGCCCACCCTTGGCGACCACGAAGACGTCCCAGTCGCTGTCGGCATCCGCGTCGCCGACCGCCAGCGAGCCGGACGCCAACAGCGCCCGCACGTAGGGCACGGCCTGGAGCCACCACGCGGCCCGCCGCATCCGGCGCCACTTCTGCGCCGTTTCCTTCTCGCACCGGATGCGCCGCATGAACGCGTCCACGGGGACGCTCTCGTGTGCGTACAGACCCATCGATGACCGTGCGGTGCCGTCGGCAACCAGTGCGTCCAACCGCGCCGCGATGTCCGATAAAGACGCGGCCGGCAGGAGTTGTTCGGCGATCTCGGCCAGGGTCAGCGGCCAGTCGAATGCGGCCGTGTAGGCGAGGATCGAGATGAGCGGGCGATCGGGCTTTTCCACGGCGCCAGTGTATATGAAAAAGGAACGGCCCGCACTAGGTGCGGGCCTTACGGGGCGGCTCCATGACGCCGGCGATGACCTCGGGGATCTCCGCGATGACCCGGTCCAGTGCCCGCCGGTGGTAGTCCTCGGGGTGCAGGAGATCCTGGTACCGTCTGAGCAGACGGCGGAGGATCTCCTCCAAGAGTCTCGGATCCATGGCGACCTCCGCGTGAGATGGTAGCGGAAGTTCTTGATTATGTCAAGTTTTTGTGGTATTATCGTCGTCCATACCATGGATGCCACGACCGCTCATCGTCGTATCAGGAAGGTCCCCGCCTCACCCGGGGTGTATTTCTGGCGCGATGCGAAGGGAACGCCGCTCTACATCGGCAAAGCGAACAACCTCCGAAGCCGCCTCTCGTCATATCCGCGGGCCGAACATTCGCGTCTCGTCGCGATGGTCCGCGCCGCGTCGCGCATCACCTGGCAGACGACGCCGACCGACATCGAGGCGCTCATCCTTGAATCCCAGCTCATCAAGCGGTACCGGCCCCGCTACAACGTGGAGTGGCGCGACGACAAGAATTACTTCTACGTGCGCTTCTCGGATGACGAATTCCCGAAGGTCGTCATCTCGCACCGACCGGGCGACATCGGACCGTTCACGGAAGGCATCCCGCTCAAGACGACTCTGCGCGCACTGCGGCGGCTGTTCCCCTACTGTTCCTGCAAAAAGAAGCATTACGTGAGATGCCTCAACGCGCACATGGGACTGTGTCCCGGATATTGCTGCCTGAAGACCCCCGCGACACGCGCCCAGAAGACTGCGTACGCACGGGACATCCGCGCCATCAGGGATCTTCTGACGGGCAAACGCGATACCGTCATCCGGCGGCTGGCGAAGACCGATGTGGATACCGCGATGAAGCTGTTCCGCGTGTTCCAGAACGCCCAGATCAACGTCCGCAATGAGCGTCTCGCAGCCCGGCACCTGGGCGCGGTCGACGAGCTCCGCGACGAACTGCGACTGCCGGACACCCCGCATCGGATCGAGGGCTACGATATCGCGAACATCCAGGGCGCCCACGCCGCCGGCGCCATGGTCGTGTTCGACGACGGCCGGGCGACCAACCACGAATACCGTCTCTTCAATATCCGCGGCGACGTCACCGGCGACGTGCCGATGCTCCGCCAGGTCTTGGAGCGGAGACTGGCGCATACGGAATGGCCCTCGCCCGATCTCATCGTCGTGGACGGCGGGAAGGGCCAGCTGAACGCGGCCGTCCGTGCCATAGCCGCGGTGGGGCGTTCCGTACCGGTCATCGCCATCAAGAAGAACGAGCGGCATCAGCCCGAATACGCGCTCAC
>DATJZE010000038.1:0-10874 GCA_035499235.1 Minisyncoccota bacterium
CGCGCAAAAACACGAGCGCGAACAGATAGGTAAGCACCGGGGTGAGCGAGAACAGCAGCATCGTGTGCACGACGCCCAACTGCTGGTAGCCGTAGTAGTACAGGATCCATGCGGCCGACGAGAACATGTTCGTCGCCAACAGATAGCTCCACGCCTTCCGGTTCACGTGGCTGATTCCTTTGGACACTGCGACCCAGAAGATGAGCGCGAGCGAACTGTCGCGCACCAGTTCCAGGAGGATGGGGTTCCAGGATTGCAGGATGACTTTCGACATGCCGACAGTAGCGGGCGTCGCGATGAGCATCCAGCCGATGAATGCGGCCGTCTTCGGCTGTATCGCAAGACGGTTGCCCCTGCCAAGATGCGACCAGGTGACCGCGGCGGTGGCGATGAGTGCGGGGATGAGCACCACCAGATTTCGTTCGTCGGCGAACAGGATACTGGTCACGATGAGCGTCGGAATGGCGATGAACACGCCCCAGGTCTGCAGCTCGTGCAGGTTGTCTTCGTCGAGGGCCCGGTAGTAGAGGGTGTTGGTGATGAATCCGGTGATGATGGTCACCGCGACGAAGATGCCGGCCAAACCGCCCAGCATGCCCCAGTCGATGGCGGGGTGCACGATGAAGAGGAAGAGTGCGTCGAACAACATCAACAGCGGGAAGCTGACGCTCGTGTACGTCTTCCAGTCGATGCGGCGCACGTTCAACGCGGCCTTGTCGAACGTGTAGGACATGGCCTGAAGCAGCGATGCGATCAGCGGCGAAAGGATTCCCATCAAGAGAGGAGTTCCCGGAACCGGTTGTACTTGGCGATGCGTTCGCCGCGCTGCGGGCCGCCCGCTTTGACGGCGAACACGCCGAACGCCACGGCGAGGTCGGCGATGAAGCTGTCGTTCGTCTCGCCGGAGCGGTGCGACACGATGCACTCGATGCCGTGGTCGCGGGCGAGCTTCATGGTGTCCAGCGTCTCCGACAACGTGCCGACCTGGTTGACCTTGATGATGATGCCGGAAATCGCTTTCGCGTCGATGGCGCGCTGCAGCCGCACGGTATTCGTGACGGTCAGGTCGTCGCCGACGATGACGATGCCCGCGTCGGCGTTCAGGCGCGCAAAATCGGCGAACGCCTCCTCATGGAACGGGTCCTCGATGTACAGCATGGGAAAATCCTTGATGATGCGCCGCAGGACGGCTTCCAGTTCGGTCGCGGTGTGGACGCCCCCGTCATAGTCATACCGATCGGCATCGGGAGCATAGAAGGACGATGCCGCGACATCCATCGCCAGCTTGATCTTGTGGTCAAGCTTCAAGTCTGTTGCCGTCTCCATGAACAGTTCCAGCGGCTTCCGGACCGAATCCAGGTCCGGGGCGAATCCTCCCTCGTCGCCGACGTTGGCGTTGACCGCGCCGTACTCACGCGCAATGCGTTTCTTGAGCGCGTGCATGATGGTCGTGCCGATGTCTAGGGCCTCGGCGATATCATCCGTCTGCGGCACGACCTTGTATTCCTGGAAGGCCACGCGCGTAGCGGCATGCTTGCCGCCGTTGATGAGGTTCATGCCCAACTGCGGCACGTCGCGCGAGGTTTTAATGCGGTCGGCCAATGAGAACAGGTGGTCCACCAAGGGTAAACGTTTCGCTGACGCCGCGGCTTTCGCCGTCGCGACCGAAACGCCGATGATCGCGTTACCGCCCAGGACGGTCTTATGCGGTGTGCCGTCCAGTTCCATCATCCGTTGGTCGATGGCGCGCTGGTCCGCGGCATCCATGCCCACCAGAGCGCCGGCGATGTTCACGTTCACGTTCGTGCATGCCCTGAGCACCCCCGATCCGCCGAATCGCGACTGATCGCCGTCGCGCAGTTCGAGGACTTCGTGCGTGCCGGTGGATGCACCCGACGGCACGCCGAACGTGCCGGATCCGCCGTCACATGTCACGGTAACTTCCAGAGTTGGATTACCCCGCGAATCCAAAATCTCTCGTGCACGGACGCCTGTGATGCTCGTGGTCGCCATACCCGTGAATTGTACCACGGAAGGTTGTGATTTCGGACCCCCTTGCAATCCACAACGGGCTATGCTATAATGGCTTCAAGCGTTAGGTATCTCGGTTCGCCCTGTCGGTTGCGAAAGCAGCGCGTAGGGATTCGACGAGAGGTCGCCCTACGCAAATCACAGCGTCAGCACCGGAACGATCGCGCCCACGTGGCGCCGTCGTACGACCTGACGTCGTAGAAATGGCGAACAAGTTGTACATTGGTAACCTGCCGTTCAGCACTACCAATGAAGATTTGCAGCAGGCCTTCTCGCAGGCCGGATCAGTCGTCGAAGCCATCGTTATGGCCGACAAGATGACTGGCCGGTCCCGCGGGTTCGGCTTCGTCACCATGGCCGACCAAGAGGGGGCCAACAAGGCCATTGAGATGTTCAATGGTAAGGACTTCGGCGGCCGCGTCATCGTGGTCAACGAAGCCCGTCCTATGGAGCAGCGCGCCCCTCGCGGCGGCGGCTTCGGTGGCGGTCAGGGCGGCGGGTTCTAACCCCCGTTCTCTGCAAAAAAGACAAGCCCCTCACGGGGCTTGTCTTTTTTGTGCTCCGGCTGCATACAGAGTGCATGATCATGCTCGTGACGGGCAACGGGAAGGGGAAGACCACATCGGCCATCGGCACCGCGGTCCGCGCGATCGGCGACGGCCGGCGCGTGCTCATGGTCCAGTTCATCAAAGGACCGTGGCGGTCCGGTGAGGACGAGTCGCAACTCCTGCTCTGGCCGCATTTCAAGATCATCAAAACGGGATTAGGTTTCGTCGGTATCCTCGGTGACACGCTCCCGTTGGAGGAACATGCGGCGGCGGCACGGAGGGGCCTGGCATTGGCCCGCGACGAGATGCGCTCCGGCCGCTGGGGCATGCTCATCCTGGACGAGGTCAATAACGCCGTTCATCTCGGTCTTCTGGAAGAAGAGGCGGTATGTGCGCTGGCCGATGCGCTTCCCGATGGCATGGACCTGGTGTTGACCGGCCGGGATGCGCGGCAGTCCCTCGTCGACCGCGCCGACATCGTCTCTGACATCACCGAGATCAAACATCCCTACCAAGAGGGCACGAAAGGGAAGAAGGGGATCGAATGGTGATGCGCACGCGACAACGACTGCCCGGCGGCGACAAGTACCGCTGGACCAACCACGTGATGCGCAAGATGCGCTTCTACGGTCTGTCGCCCGCCCGCGTCCTGCGTGTCATCCGTGCACCGCGACGGATGGAGGAAGGCGTGGCGCCGGGCACCCTGGCTGCCATGCAGCCGGCAGGCACCAAAGCCAAGCCGTGGGAAGTGTGGGTGATGTGGCGTGAGGAAAAACGGCAGAAGATCGTCATCACCGCGTGGCGGTATCCCGGCATCAGCCCCATCCGCGGCGCCGTACCGCTCCCGGCGGGCCTGGCGGCCGAACTTGAGGCCGAAGGGGTGTTCGTGATATCCTAGGGGCATGTTCAACAACATCCTTGCCATCCCGTTGGATCGGCAACTCTGGTTCCTGGCACTGTTCGCCTGGAGCATCGTCTGGAAGGGTCTCGCGCTGTGGAAGGCGGCGCAGAAGGGCTCGAAGCCCTGGTTCGTGGTCTTCCTGGTCGTGAACACGCTGGGCATCCTGGAGATCCTCTACTATTACGTGTTCTCGGAACCGCGCAGCAAAAAGAACGCCGCCTCCTAGGGAGACGGCGATTCGGGTCTGACTTCGAACCCGAAGAACGAAAGCTCGAAGAGGCGGTTGCGTTCCGAGAAGAACTCCCGGTAGTGCACTCTGACGCGCGCAGAGACGACCATCGGAGCACCGAAGACCATCCGCTGTGACATCTCGACGTCCCCGTCGTAGATTTTGCCGATGCCCCACGCTTTGCGGAACTGCTCTACGGCGCCCCTGAGCCAGAGGATGACCCCGTTATCAACATCCACCAGGAGCCGGCCGCTCGTATGGGAGAGGACATCCTCCTCGATCGAACGCCGCGGCGGCTGCTTGGGAAGGGCCTTGAACGACATCAGGTAGCAGCCGGAGCAGACGTTCGGCTCGGGTTGGATGAGGTCGAATTTGAATCGGCCGCCGAACGATTTGTCCAGCGACAGCGCGCTTTCGTCGGGTCCGTCGGTGAGCACCGGTCCGTTGTTGATGGCGACGGTCGTCTCCATGACATGGCCGTGCTCGGTCCAGACCACCGATTCGCGCTTCTCCACCTGCCGGGGCTTCGCCGGATCGGTGACGTCGTACTCCGTGCGGATCTTCATGTACTTCAGCCGGGCTCCGAATTCTGCGGTTTCCTCTGCGCGTGCGACATAGCGCCCGATGATCTCGTCCGCCGTTGGGGCGGCTTGGAGCATCAGCGCCACGACGATGGTGTACACACCGCCTCCTCTCTCAATGTGCTATACTGAATCTGTACTATATCACGAAAAACATTCCGATGCAACAAACCGCACCTGGTTCGTTCCCGCCGATCCTCATCTATTCAACCCCCACCTGCGCGTACTGCCGCATGACGAAGGACTACCTCAAATCCAAGAACATCCCGTTCACCGACGTGGACGTCTCCACGGATCACGCGAAAGCACAGGAGATGATCACCAAGACGGGTCAGTTCGGCGTGCCGGTCATCGATGTCGGAGGCAAGATCATCATCGGCTTCGACAAACGTAAACTTGACGAATACCTTGGACTCTAAACCTCTACAATTCGATCCGGAAAAACTGGTGGGGATATCAGCCAAGACATTGGCTATCCACCACGACAAGCTCTACGCGGGGTACGTGAAGAAGAGCGACGAGATCGGCGAGAAATTGGTCGCACTCCGGACGTCCGGTCAGTACGAGGGCAATGCCACATACTCGGAACTTCGCGCGCTCAAGGATGCCGAGACCTTCGCGGTCAACGGCGTGTACCTGCACGAGTGGTACTTCGACGTCCTGGGCGGCGACGGTGCCGTCGACAAAGCCCCCGAACTTTCCAAGGCGCTGGCCGAGAAGTGGGGGAGCGTCGAGGAGGGACTGAAGTATTTCTCCGCCTGCGCCATGGCCGCGCGCGGGTGGTCGGTACTCGCCTGGGACACCAAAGCCGGTGCGCTGAAGCATTACAACGGCGATGCGCACAACCAGGGCGGTGTCTGGGGGTGTCTGCCCGTCATCGTGCTGGACGTCTATGAGCACGCCTACTTCATCGATTTCGGCTCGGACCGCAAAGCGTACATCGAGGCGTTCTGGAAGAACTTCAACTGGACGAAAGCCGAGGAGCTCTACCTCGCGGCAAAAGGCCGTTGATGGGGAGCAAAAGGAAACGCCCCCACATCAGGGGGCGGCTTTCTGTCGGCGGGGACGTCGGACGTTGACGTAGTTCGATCCGAATTCGAAGCCGAACCTGATCGTCATCCCGTAGCCGGTCGCAAGGTCGGTCAAAAGCTCCTTGGCCCGGTCCGACAGCGGCTCGACCTTCACGAACTGCTCGCTGATGGGCATGAGACGGTCGGGATCCCACTCGGTTCTCATGCGTTCCACCAGCGCTGTCTCGTAGGGGGAAAGGACTTCCGGCACCGGTCACCTCCATGAAGTGAACCAAACTCTGGCATTATATGCGCGGTCTGTCAATGGTAGGCCATATGACAGCGGGGCGAAGAATACGAACAGGATGAGGATGACGGCGCTCGCGGCCACCAGCGGGCGCTTCGGCCGCTGTAATCGGTCGGCGAACCAGGCCAACGCCAGGATGGCCCAGATGAGGGCGGGGAAGTAGTGATACAGGAACATCACGCGCGTGATGCCGATGAACGGCAGCAGGTTCATCAGCCAGGAGCCGGTGATGATCAGGAGCGTGCGATTCGCGCGGGTGACGCCGGCCGCGATGACCGTCATCAGCGCCGTGAGGATGGCGACGGTGGAGCCCCACCACACGGCAGGATTGCCCAGCAGATAGATGCGCGCATCACCGACGACCCAGTAGAAGATCGGCCGGACCATCAGCGGCCACGTGTACCAGAGCGAGGAATACGGATGGGTCGCGGTCAACGTCGCGTTCGCGCGGTACATCTCCACGTTCAACTGCACGATACGGTCACCCAACGAAAGCTGCCGGAAATCCGGCGTCATGAAGGCGTCTCCGGGTCCCGGTTGGGTCAGCAGCGAGAAATGCAGCACGAACGCGGCGCAGTAGACGACCAGCGGTACGACGCCGAGCATGAACGCCGTGCGCGCGAGCTCCCGACCGACACCCGCGTGCCGTGCCTGCCAGATCCTGACCGCCTCCAGGATGAGCATGAGCGCAAGGAACGTGAGACCGGTCCATTTGATGCATGCCGCCGCTCCCGCGAGCACGCCGGCCGCCGCCAGCGACCAGACGCTTCCCTCGCCGCGCCACCGGAGGTAGCAGTAGAATCCACCGAAGCCGAACAACAGCAGAAACGGGTCCAGGAGGATGAACCGCGACTGGGTCAGAAGCGCGTTGTCCAGCGCCACGCAGACGCCCGCGAACGCCGCCGCAGGCCAGCGCATGCCCAGACGCCGTGCGACACCGTAGACGACCAGCGGCAACAACGCTCCGGCCAGGGACGGCAGGAACCGCAGCGCCATGTACAGTTTGTCGGGATACACGTCACCGATGTTGGCGAACGAAAACCCCGGCTGGTAGTGCCACAGCCAGCCCCAGCCGGCCAGGATGAGCTTGCCCAGTGGGGGATGGATGTCGAAGTAGTACTGGTGCGTGAAATAGGCGGAGAGGAACTTGCCGAAGTGCACTTCGTCGAACACGGCGCTGTTGGGCACGCCGTAGAACGCCGCGTGGGTGAGCACGCCCAAGAGCAGGAGCCCGATGATGATTGACTTCTCCTTACTGATGTGATATGACATTGCCGAGGCCTTTCAATCCTAACACAGGAGGTCGTCATGGTGCTACCGCTGGCGGCGGCACTGACCGGGTTCATCCTCGTGGCGCAGACGCCCCGCGCGGACTACTACACGTTGGACAAGCATCTCGGCGTCGACGTGAAGGCGTGCGAGAAGTTCGTCGAGAAGACGGAGCGGCTCCTGGGCGTCGTACTGCCGCACTTCGAGTACTACCGCGTACGGGATGTCGGTGACGTGTTCCGGTTCAGCCGGGACCACCACTACGCCGCGGGTGTCGCGAACGCCGAGCCGCTCTATGCGATCGACGTCCTGGCCTGCGACAAGCACGAGCTCGCGCACCTCTGCACGTACCAGATCGGCCGCGGCACACCCGTGTTCGACGAAGGGCTCGCCGGCTACCTCGCGGATGACTACCTCTGGGATGAGCGCCCGTTCGCGAAGCACGAGGGCCGCCATCTGGAACTCCGGTACGAGCGCGTGAACGTGCTGTTCCGGAACTACAGCGGGAGTACGGCGAACCTGCACGTGCAATATCTGGTGAGCGAGGAGTTCGTGCGTCACCTGGTGGGCCACGGCGGTCTGGCAACTCTGGTCCGCATCGTGTGCCGGCATGACGACGAGGCGTTCCGGCAGGCGTACGGCGGCTCGCCGTCGGAGGTATTCGATCGGTGGTTGTATGGAAAGAAGGCGGCACCACGGTAGGTGTCGCCGTTCCTTTTTGGTATACTGGTCGTATGGAATACGACCTCGTCATCGTCGGAGGCTCTGCGGCCGGTGCGGCAGCCGGCATCTATGCGGCGCGGCGCGGGCTGAAGTACCTTATCGTATCAAAGGATCTGATGGGCGAAGTGGCGCTCTCGGGCGACATCGAGAACTGGCTGGGCATCATCAAGACCAACGGACTCGAGCTGTCGGCGAAGTTCGCCGAACATATCCGCTCGTACGGCGCAAACAACATCGTGGAAGGCGAACTGACCGTGTCCATCGCCAAAGACGGCACGATGTGGAAGGTGACGACGGACGGAGGGAAGACCTACGAAGCCAAAGCGGTCATCGTCGCCACCGGCGCGCACTCGCGCCTGCTGGGGGTGCCCGGTGAGGAACAGTACCGTCTCAAGGGTGTGTCGTACTGCACCGTCTGCGACGGACCGGTGTTCGCGGGCAAGCGCACCATCACCATCGGCGGCGGCAACTCCGCATTGGAATCCGCGCTCATGCTCGCCGACATCGCAGCGTCGGTGACGGTCATCAACAAGAATCCGCAGTTCAAGGGGGAGACGACGCTCATCGAGAAGGTCATGCACCATCCGAAGATCACGGTCATCTCCGAAGCCACCACCACCGAGATCACGGGCGACGGCACGTTCGCCACCGGCGTGAAATACAAGGACAAGGACGGCACCGAGCACACGGTGGAGGCGGAAGGCACGTTCGTCCACATCGGGCAGGTACCGAACTCGAAGCTTGTCCCCGACGACTGCGAGAAAGACGCGTTCGGCTACATCAAGATCGGACTGGACGGCGCGACCAACCTGCCGGGCCTCTACGCCGCAGGGGATGTGACGCACACCGCGCACAAGCAGATCATCATCGCCGCCGGCATGGGCGCCGCCGCCGCGCTCTCCGTGGTGCAGTACCTCAACCGGTTGGCATAGTCCGTACAAGAAGAAACCACCCCGACCTTTCGGTCGGGGCGTTGCGCTACTTGCCTGCTTTCTCCGCGAGTCCGTACAGGACACCCCAGGGAAGGATGTTCCTGCCGACGTCGCTGTAATCGCCCTGTCCCCAGACGACGGTGGCGCCGTGCAGGTAGTCGCCCGGCGGGCACGTGGGGTTGTTCTGGCCGCTGGAGACCATTTCGCCGGACTCGGACAGCGCGTTGGTCGTCACCGAGACTGCCGGGAAGTGCTGAAGGTCGTACACGTTGACCGCAAACCACTTCCCCTGCAGGTGCATCCCGTCCGTTCCGTCGTAGGTGTAGAATCCCGCGGCCACATCCGCGGAGGAGCTGGTCTTGTTGTAGTCGAACCGGATGATCGCGGCACCCTGGACCTGGAACAATCCGTTGATCTTGGTGAACCACTGGACAGGATACTGATCGCTGTCCGGGGAATCAGCACCCACAAGAGGCGCACCGTAGTATGTGCCCAGCGCTTCGCCCTGGGTGATCTTCCGGGCGGTGAGCTGCATCCCGCCGCCGACGATCGCTCCGTCCAGAACCGGGTGCCCCATGCCGTTCTGCTCCATGCCGCACTTCACGAGGTCGTCGTTCTCGGCGATGTAGATGACGCCGGGGCCGTCCTCGGTGAACCGGCAGTTCAGCGTGCCGTTCCGCTTGGCTCCCGCGATCGTGCCGATGAAGCCGCCCCTCGGGGCTTCGGTGCAGACTGCGTACTGCGGTGCCGGAGCGACGCCGACAGAAGCGAAGAACGCATCGTCGAACACCTTGCCGGCCGCCGGCACCGTCTGTGCGACCGTCCCGTAGGTCTTCTGGCTCGGGATGCCGATGACGGTCAGCGTCTTTGCGAATGACGACGGCGACGAAGGTGTCGGGGTGGGCGACGTCGGGCTTCCCTTGCCGCCTCCGCATGCCAGGATGCCGACGACAACAAAGGGAGCGAGCACGGTTCGAATCTTCATAGCCACCTCTCATGTCAACGAGCGCACATTGTATAGCACAAGAAGATGTGCTTGGCAAGAGAGGAAAACCGGCTGTCCGAGGGGACAGCCGGCGTTGTGCTACTCGTACCGCGGCTGCAGTCCGTAGCGTCGGCGGGCGCGCTCCAGGTAGAGCGAGAAGCTGCCGCCGATGAGGTCCTGGTGCGTGGACTGCTTGTGTCGCGCCCACTGTTCGCAATCGCGGATGAAGTACACGGCGTCCGCGCGGCTCGCGTGATGCGGTCCGTAGAGGAGCCACCCGAGCCGTGTGAGCCGGCACTTGATGCAGGAGCCGCAGGCGTTCTTGAACGGTCGGAACGTCGGCGTCCGCCGCAGCCATGACTTCCGGATGCCGATGCGGTAATGCATCGGCGAGAAGCAGTTGCACACGTACGGCAGCCAGTCCGGGCGGTGCTTGATGAGGTGCTTCACCACGCCGTCATGCGGACGATCCCACCATCGGACCATGAGCGGGATCCCGGAACGTCCGAAGAAGGCCCCATTGAGCAGCTCCATGGCTCCGCGACTGCCGGTGAAGTACGGCCCGCCGGGCTCTTCGGTGATGATGTGCCGTGCGCCGAATTCCAGGGCAACGGGCGCCACCAGGCACGCGTCGAAGACTTTCGCGGAACGAAGCACCTTGGCGCCGGACTCCATCGTGCTCTTCGTGAGCTCCACGATGCGCAGCGGGAACTTGAACCGTCGCGACTGCTCGATGCTCGCGCGCCGCTCGGCAGCGCCGACACCCTTCGCGAGGCCCGCGATATGGACGGCGAGCACGTTGTCGCGGCCGTATCGCTCCTGGGCACGCGCGAGGTTGTCCATGGAGTCCTTGCCGCCCGAGTACTCCACAACCGCCCTACGTGCCGTCGTCCACCGCAGGACGCGCGGCGTGCGCTCAGGCCCCGGTCCCCGGAATTCCGGCGGCACCGCTCCCTCGAACCGGTACATGCGTTCGATGAGGAGCTGGGTCTGGAGGGACACGGGGAAATCCGTGGTGATGATGTCGGGAAAGTACGGCGCGACCAGGTGCATGAGCCCCGCCTGCGCGAACAGCCACTGCGTCACGCCGGTGCCCTCGTACCCGTCGGTCACCGCGATGTGTTCAGTCCGGATCGGTCCCGCCATCGTGAGCTTGAGCTTGTGCGGGTCCGATCTGACGGTCAACTTCATCCCTCTCTCTCCTTGTTAAGGTTTCGACGATGAATACCATAATAATAGGTGCTATACTAGGGCCATGATCTACCTGGCCACCGACCATCGCGGGTTCCAGCTCAAGGAGAAGATCAAAACCTGGCTCGGCGAGTGGGGATTGGAATACACCGACTGCGGGGCGACCA
>DATJZE010000039.1:0-4453 GCA_035499235.1 Minisyncoccota bacterium
AAGACCCCGCGCGGGCGGGGTCAGAGTCAGTACCGGAACGCGCGATGCTCGGCGTTGGTCTTCTTGCAGAGCGTGCACACATCGGCCGGGTTGCCGCATTTCAGGCCGTGCTGGTGCGCCTCGTCGCAGTGCGGTTGCTCGTTGAAGCGCCCGGGGCACGGCGGTGTGTAGCGGCTCGCCAGGTCCGGAACGAGCGCCTGGGCCAGCGGCACCCACGAATCCTTGGGATGTTTGTGCGCCGCTTCGGCAAGCAGTTGTGCGATGCGCGCTATCTTCACCGCCATCGCATCCCTATCGCTCATCCGACACCTCCCGTCGCATGGGATATCATTCGGCTTCGTTCATGGCAAGCCACCCTGAACGGCTCAGGCAGTGAGCCGTTCCAGAACGAGAGACCCCTCGCCGACGGGCGAGGGGTTGGGAATTGTGGCGCATCACCAGTCGCGGATGACGGTCGAGACTATCAACACCACGAGCAGAGCGGCGCAAAGCGTGGCGTATCCGCTCGCGAGTCCGCCGATGAAGGGGCGCGGCGGGACGTAGTGGACGCAGTACGGGTTGCCGCGCGAACCGGCGTCCGAATACTCCTCGACGCCCCGCCCCCACCCTCCCCAGGGTCCGAGGACGGCGCAAACGATGGTCAGCAGAAACGCGGCCAGGAGCAGGAGTCCGCCGGTCGACTCGCGCGTCGCTTCGAAGGCGAGCACGAGGGCGACGAACAACAGGGATCCCACCGCGAACCCCGACCACCACCTCTTCCGCATGCTATTGCCGATAGCCTGATCGCTGACTCCCACGAAGCGCATGTCGACCTCCTGTGAAGTATTATAACATAACTTGATATACATTGCAAGAATCAGAAAACCCCCGCGAGGGGGTTTTCTGATGATGTCCTGACTCCGTTACATCTTGATTTCGATATCCACGCCGGCCGGGAGCGCCAAGTTGGTCAACGCTTCGATGATCTTCGGGGTCGGTGCGGTGATGTCGATGAGGCGCTTGTGCACCCGCATCTCGAACTGCTCGCGCGCGGCCTTGTCGATGAAGGGCGACCGGTTCACGGTGAACTTGGATATCTCCGTGGGCAGCGGCACCGGGCCGACGGGCTTTCCGCCGTAGCGCTCGATGGTATCCACGATCTGGCGCGCCGACTTATCGATGATCTTGTTGTCGTACGCGCGCAGCTTGATGCGGATGCGCTGCTCCTTGACCTCTTTCTTCTTCGTGGTCTCCTTCTTCTTCGTTGTGGTCTTCTTGGCCGGCATGGAATGAACGGGGTGGGACGATGCGGGATTACTTGTTGACCTTCGTGACCGCACCGGCGCCGACGGTCTTGCCGCCCTCGCGGATGGCGAAGCGCTGCTTCTCTTCCATGGCGATGGGGGCGATGAGCTGGACTTTGACCTTCACGGTGTCGCCGGGCATGACCATCTCCGTGCCCTCGGGGAGGAACACTTCGCCGGTCACGTCGGTCGTGCGGAAGTAGAACTGCGGCTTGTAGCCCTTGAAGAACGGCGTGTGGCGTCCGCCCTCTTCCTTGGTCAGCACGTAGATCTCGGCGTCGAACTCCGTGTGCGGGGTGATCGTGCCGGGCTTGGCCAACACCTGGCCGCGCTCGACGTCTTCCTTCTTGAGTCCGCGCAGGAGGATGCCGGCGTTGTCGCCCGCCATGCCTTTGTCCAGGGACTTGTTGAACATCTCGATGCCCGTGACGACGGTCTTCTGGGTCGGGCGGATGCCGACGACCTCGATCTCGTCGTTCACCTTCACCTCGCCGCGCTCGATACGGCCGGTCACCACGGTGCCGCGGCCCTCGATGGAGAAGATGTCTTCCACCGGCATCAGGAACGGTTTGTCGAGCTCACGGACGGGTTCAGGGATGTATTCGTCCAGCGTATCGACGAGCTTCTTGACGGCGACCGCGTTCGCGTCGCTCGCATCCTTCGCGTCCAGCGCTTTCAAAGCTGAACCGCGGATGATGGGAGTCTTATCGCCGGGGAACTTGTACTTGGTCAACAGCTCGCGGAGTTCGGACTCGACGAGGTCGAGCATCTCCGGGTCGTCCACCATGTCGCACTTGTTGAGGAAGACGATGATGGCGGGCACGCCGACCTGGTAGGCCAACAGGATGTGTTCGCGGGTCTGGGGCATCGCGCCGTCGGTGGCGGCGACCACCAGGATGGCGCCGTCCATCTGCGCGGCACCGGTGATCATGTTCTTGATGTAGTCGGCGTGGCCGGGAGCGTCGATGTGCGCGTAGTGGCGCTTCGGCGTCCAGTACTCCGAGTGGTGCAGGGCGATGGTGATGCCGCGCGCCTTTTCTTCGGGGGCGTTGTCGATGCCCTCGACGCCTTCGACGCGGGCTCCGTAGCCCTCCGCCTTGTGCAAATCGCAGACGTGCAGGATGGCCGCCGTCAGCGTGGTCTTCCCATGGTCAACGTGGCCGATGGTGCCGACATTGACGTGGGGCTTGGTACGTTCGAACTTCGTGTCTGCCATGGTTTGGTGAGTTAGTACTTCGGGAGATTATTCTATACGACTGGGCGCTATCGGTCAATACTGCCTGCCTTCTCTGCACTGCCCCCCTCATCCTGGGTGATCTGGTCCCGCAGGGCCAGGATCTCCTTATTGAGCCGTTCCAGGATCTGGTCCTGCGGCTCGCTGATGGACCTCCCTTTGGGCCACCGGCTGGCGATCTGGACTTCGGTCGCGGGCTCCTCCGTCCGTAGCTCACGGACGATGAGCGGGGGTTGGTTGTCCTCGATGAGGACCACCTGCGAACCCTCCCTGAGCAGCGTACGGATCTGTTTGATATCCATGATGATTATTTCTTGCCCTCCTGGATCTGCGTTGCGATGTTCGCCGGCACCGGATCATAGTGCGAGAACTCCATGTTGAAGGTCCCGCGCCCCTCCGAGAACGACCGCAGGGAGGTTGCATACCCGAACATCTCCGACAACGGCACGCGCGAATCGATGACTTTCAGTCCGAGCGCGCCGCGGTCCGTGACGTTCAGGATCTGCCCGCGGCGGGCGTTCAGATCGCCCGTCGCCGATCCGAGGAAATTGTCGGGAACGATGACTTCCACCTTCATGACCGGTTCCAGGATGACCGGCTTGGCGCGCTTCACGGCCTCCTGCAGCGCCATGGACGCGGCGACTTTGAAAGCGACCTCCGAGGAGTCGACTTCGTGGTACGAACCATCGTAGACGGCGACCCGGAGGTCCACCAGCGGGAAGCCGGCGATGACGCCCTTGTCCAGGGCCTCGCGCACGCCTTTTTCGATGGCGGGGATGAACTCCTGCGGGATGACGCCGCCTTTGATCTCGTCTTCGAATTCAAAACCTGCGCCGCGCTCCCGGGGCTCGATGCGCAGCCAGCAGTGGCCGTACTGTCCGCGGCCGCCGGTCTGCTTGATGTAGCGGCCTTCGGCCTGCGCTTTGGCGGTGATTGCTTCCTTGTAAGCGACCTGCGGCCGGCCGGTGTTGGCCTCCACGGCGAACTCGCGGCGCATGCGGTCCACGATGATCTCCAGGTGCAGCTCGCCCATGCCGCTGATGATCATGTTGCCGGTCTCCTCGTCGGTGGCCATGCGGAACGTCGGATCCTCATCGGCCAGCTTGCGCAGCGCGACGCCCATCTTCTCCTGATCGGCCTTGGTCTTGGGCTCGATGCGCAGCGAGATGACCGGCTCCGGCGCGATGATGCCTTCCAGCACCACCGGGTGGTCCGTGTCACAGAGCGTGTCGCCCGTCTTGGTGTCCTTCATGCCCACCGTGGCGGCGATGTTGCCGGCGAATATCTCCTTGACCTCTTGCCGTTCGTTGGCATGCAGACGCACGATGCGGCTGATGCGTTCCTGCTGGCCGCTTCTGGTGTTGAGCACGTAGGTGCCGGTGGAAAGCTTGCCCGAATAGACGCGGAAGAAGGTCAGCGAACCCACGTACGGATCGGTGGCCGTCTTGAACGCCAGTGCGCGGAACGGCTCGTCTTCGCTCGGGTGCACCTCGATGTCGGCGCCCGTCGTTTGGTCCACGCCCTTGATGGCGGGGATGTCGGTCGGCGCCGGCAGGTAGTAGGCGACCGCATCCAACATCGGCTGGACACCTTTGTTCTTGAGCGCGGACCCGCAGAGCACGGGGTACATGGTGCCCGCGATGGTCGCCGCGCGGGTGATGCGCCGCAGCGTCGCGACGTCGGGTTCGTTGCCTTCCAGGTATGACGCCTTCGCCTGGTCGTCGTGTTCCACGATCTTCTCCACGAGCGTGTGGCGCTCCTTCTTCGCCTCGTCCACCAGGTGCGCAGGGATGTCACGCGACTTGATGACGCGCTCGCCGCGGTCGCCCTCGAACGTGATGTATTCCATCGTGAGCAGGTCCACGATGCCGTGGAACTTGTCCTCGTGGCCGTCCGGGATCTGGAACTTGACCGCGTACGGCGACAGCCGGTCCAG
>DATJZE010000040.1:0-4303 GCA_035499235.1 Minisyncoccota bacterium
CGATTCTCTGGCGGGGGGTGAGAACGTCGAAAACTGAGCCCAGCTGGGAAACCCTGACTTCAAGATAGTAATTCGTACTGTCAAAATCCAAATTCATCGCCTCGAAGCCAGCGGTAGTGTCGCCGATCAAAACATTGAAAACTCCTTGGGTTACCTTTGCGGTTATGGTCGCGCTGCTTCCAATAGGAGCAGATGGCCATAGTTGAGTGCCCCCTGACGGTGCGTTAAAAATCGCGAATTTAAAATAATAATTAGTTCCATTACCGCCTACGAGATTACCGGAGGCGTCGGTCAACCGCCCTTGAAAGCTCAGGATCTCTGGCGCGGCTGCGTGTGCGGTGCGAACAAAACGATCATTACCGGAAACAAAAATAACAATGATGATTGCGACGAAAACCTTGGCTGCATTACTACGTTTTGACTTCCTCATCGCCTTTGTAACTTTACCACACTAGGCCTCGCGCCTGTGGGGTCAGTTATCAACGCACGGCTTCTTCCGTCTTTCGATGGGCCCGTGTGTCATGGATGTTGACATCAGGCGTCCGGCGTGAACTTCAGTGCGACGGAGTTGATGCAGTACCGTTTGCCGGTCGGCGGCGGGCCGTCATCGAAGACATGCCCGAGGTGCGATTCGCACCGTGCGCAGAGCACCTCGGTGCGGTGCATGCCGTGCGAATCGTCGGTGCGCTCGATGACGTTCTCCGGAGCGATGGGGTCAAAATAGCTCGGCCAGCCAGTGCCGGATTCGAATTTCGTCTCGGCGTGGAACAACGGCAGGTCGCAGGCCGCGCACACATAGGTGCCGCCGGTCTTCGGCATGTCCGCGGCACAGGTGAACGGCGCCTCGGTGTCCCCTTCGCGCATGATTTTATACTGCTCCGGCGTCAGGAGCTTCTTCCATTCTTCCTCGGTATGATGGATTTTTTGGATGGTCATGGCTGCAGTATATCATGAATCCTATTCGTAGCGCAGAGCGTCGATGGGGTTCTTCCGTGCCGCCTGCCGTGCCGGGTAGACGCCGAACGTCAGCCCGGTCGCCACCGAGACCCCGAGCGCGAGCACGACAGCCGAGAGTGGGAACTGGAAGCCCCAGGCGATGCCCGCAAAATGGTTCACGGCGAACGCCGCAAGCGCGGTGAACAGTGCACCGATGCAGAGACCGATGAAACCCCCGATGGACGTGAGGATGACGGACTCCACAAGGAACTGCGTCAGGATGTCGCGCTGGGTCGCGCCGAGCGCCTTGCGCAGACCGATCTCGCGGGTACGCTCGGTGACCGACACGAGCATGATGTTCATGATGCCGATACCACCGACCACCAACGAGATGGCGGCGATGCCCGACAGGAAGATCGTCAGCGCAGAGGTGACGCTCCCCAATATCTTCAGCGCGTCCTGCGCCGACTCCACCATGAAGTCATCTTTGCTCGGATCGGTGATGTGGTGATCCTGACGCAGGATCGTCGTGATCCGGGAGACGGCGAAGTCCACGTCATACGCATCCGATGCCTTCGCCCGTATCAGCGTGTAGTAATCGATGCCCAGGAGCTGCTTCTGCCCGACGGTGAGCGGGATGATCGCGGCGTTGTCGACGGCGATGGCGCTCAGTCCCGATGATGCCAACACGCCGACGACACGGAACGATTGATCCTGGAGCCGGACGGACTTGCCGACGGGATCCCGCTGCCCGAACAGGGTCGACGCGATCTTCCCCCCGAGGATGATGACGTGGTTGTACGCCTGCACGTCCGCATCGGTGAAGTATGCCCCTCGGTCGAGCTGCAGATTCAACACATCGAAGATCTCGGAACCGGCGGCGAACCAGGAAATCCCCTTGTCGACGTTTTCGAACACGACCTGGCTCTGTCCGGTGACCGCAGGAGCGACCACCGCGATGCTCGGTTCGCGACGCAATGCCTGTACGTCCTGGTCATTGAGTGTCTTGATGACGATGCCGAGCGCCGCGGCCGGCGCACCGCTCGTCGGCGCGCCCGGGTTGATGGAGATGATGTTGGAACCGATGCTCTGGACCTGGTCCACGATGTACTGGTTCGCCGAGGCGCCCAGAGACATGATGAGCGTCACCGACGATACGCCGATGATGATGCCCAGCATCGTGAGCGCGGTCCGGACTTTGCCTTGCCGCATGCCCCTGAGCGAGCTCTTGATCGAGTCGTTGAGTTTCATTTGATCAATCCGTCGCCGAAGTTCCGCTGTGAGATCGGTTCGTCGACGACCACTGAGCCGTCTCCGAGGACGATGCGCCGGCCCGCGTAGTTCGCCGTATAGGTCTCGTGCGTCACGAGGATGATCGTACGCCCTTCTTCGTTGAGGTCCTGCAGGATCTCCATGACCTGACCGCCGGAGTGTGAATCCAAATTCCCTGTCGGCTCATCGGCGAAGATGATGCTCGGGTCATTGACCAGGGCCCGGGCGATCGCGACCCGCTGTTTCTGACCGCCCGAAAGGTTGGATGCCGGCACGTACGTCTTCTCTTCAAGACCGACGCTGCGGATCGCGGCATGGATCAGTTCCGCCCGACGGAACGGCGGGATGTCCGCATACAGGAGCGGTATCTCGACGTTGTCGTAGACCGACGAACGGCCCAACAGGTTGAACGCCTGGAACACGAAGCCCATCTCCTTGTTGCGCAGGTGCGCGAGCTGTACGTCCGTGAGCGTGGCCGTGTCCTCGCCCTTGAACAGATACGTGCCCCCCGTCGGCCGATCGAGGAAATCGAGCAGGTGGAGGAGCGTCGACTTCCCCGAGCCGGACGGGCCCATGACCGCCACGAATTCACCCCGCGCGATATTGAACGAAATACCGCTCAGCGCGGTGGTGACGACGTCCCCGTCCCGGTAATCCTTTGAGAGCCCGATGAGCTCGATGATGGTTTCCACGGATGCTACTGCTTCAACCCGATGTTCTGTACCCTGTCACCTTCCTGTACGCCGGAGATGATCTCCACGGTCCCGTCCTTGCTGAGGATGCCCAGGACGACGGGCACCTGCGTCATCGTCGTGCCGGTCACCTTGTTCACGAACGTGCCCTGGTCGTTCTGGATGATCGCGTACTGCGGCAAGAGGAGCACGCCGTCCTTGTGGGCCGTCCGGATGTCGAGATTCGCGGTCAGGCCGCTTTTCAGGCGGGGATCGGGCTGGCTGAGCATCATCTTGACCTGGTAGTCGACCACGCCTTCGATCACGGTCTGTGCCGGATCGACGAAGGACACCGACGCCGTGAACGATTCACCGGGCAAGGCATCCACCGTGAAGTCCACGTGGTCACCCGTCATGACCCTGCCGATGTCCACTTCGGGCACGTTCGCATCGATTTCCAGCTGACCGGTCGAAATGACGGACACGAGCGCCACGTTCGCCGTAGCGGACTGCCCGACCTTGGCGTCCTGCCGTGTGACGACGCCGGCGATGGGACTGCGGATGCTGCTCTGCGCGATCTGGGCCTTGATCTGATCCACTTGCGCCTGTGACGCGGCGACCACCGCGCGCTGGGACGCGATGTCCTGCGGACTGCTCCCCGCCTTCTTGAGGGCCAATGCGCTCGTGTATTGTTCCACCACGATCTCCTGGCTTGCGATGGTCTGGCGCTGGGAATTGACGGCGCTCAGGGCTGTGTTGACTTCCGTCGTACCCGTATCGATGCCGGCGCGGTACGTCGCCAGCTGATCCGCGGTGGCCGAAACGTTGCCGCCCGTGACCATGGTGCTGAGCGACGCCATCAGGTCGTGAGCCGTCTGGATGTACCCGCGCGCATCATCGAGGGCCGTCTCTGCGCTTGATGTGTCCGGCACGGAGCCGGCTGCGAATCCGTCGAGCTCGGACTTCCAGGTGTCCAGTGCGACGTCGGCATCCACCCGTGCGGCGATGAGTTGCGTCGTCGCCTGCTGGCAGGCGCCGGAGGAGCAGGTGAAGGAGAGGTTGAAGCCGGGCGGATACACGTCGGTGGCGTTGCTGACGAACAGCGACAGAGTCTGCGTGCGGACCGCATCGACGGTGTCCGCATAGGCCGTCGCCAGCACGTCGCGGACGCTGGAGAGTTCGTTGTCCAGGTCCTGCTGGGCTTTGTCCAGTTGCGATTGGGCGACCGCGATGTCTTCGGGCCGGGCACCGGCGACCAGGCCGTCCAGCTTCGCCTGCTGCGAGTCGCGCGTCGCCTGAGCGTTCGCGAGCTGGGCGTTCAGCTGCGAGGTGTCCACCGCGGCCAGCAGTTGCCCGACGACGACCGTATCACCGACCTTGGCGGGTGCGGCGACGATATGGCCCCCCGCCGGAAACGAGAGGTC
>DATJZE010000041.1:0-3317 GCA_035499235.1 Minisyncoccota bacterium
ACCGACGTCGTCACCAGAAGACCGTCGGAGGTCACGACCGTCGCCGCGGCCGTATGGACGAGATGTGCGCCGTCGAACGTCTGCACCGCAACGGTGCCGAGGGAGAATCCGGGAACCCGGTCACCGAGCGGTATGACCGAAGGAGTCGGCGACGGCGTCGGCGTATGGAGATCGGAAACGGTCACCGTCACCCCGAAGAGCGCCGCCAAACGACCCGGGGGCAGATGTTCCAGATAGGTGATGGCGCCGGCCACCAGGAGCACGGCACAGACGAGGGCGACCACCCGTCCGATGGGACCTAATTTCATGGCGCATACAATACAAATACGGCGCCGAAAAAGCAAAGCGGTTCTCTCCCCGATTCTCACGACATTATGCGACGTTTCGGCCTGTCGGAGTTTTGCGGTCACTTCCGGCTCTCAGAAGAAATCGCCACGCCGAGTAGGGGAGGGCAGAGAAATGATGCGGATGGATCACGTCACGTGAGTGTCCGTGTCTCCGCTTTGACGTCGGTGACTGCTGACGTCAAGCTCTGGGCACGCCGGGATGCAAGCTGAAGCGTTCCGGATATTGACACTTACCCATTATATTCTGCGAAACAATCCCCCGCGAACTTATCCACAGGTTATCAACCTTTGGTAATCTGACGATTCTTGACCAACGTGAGAATCTATTGCACCGCGAGAAGCTGGACTTCGAAGATAAGGGTCGCATTCGGCGGGATGACTCCCCCAGCCCCGGCGGCCCCATACCCCAGTGCCGGCGGGATGACCAGTCTGCGGATGCCGCCGACCTTCATCCCCGCGACGCCTTCGTCCCACCCTTTGATGACCATGCCCGCGCCGAGTTCGAACTGGAACGGCTGGCCGCGGTCCAGCGAGCTGTCGAATTTCGTGCCGTCCGTCAGCCATCCGGTGTAATTCACCGACACGGTCTTCCCGGCGGTCGCCGCCGCCCCGCTCCCCTCCTGGATATCCTGCAGCTGGAGTCCGTCGGCGAGCGTGCGTACGGGTGCGGTGGAAACCGGACTTCCCGAAGGAGCGATGATCTTGTTCACGTCGGTCAAAGCGAGATTGCCGGGTTCCGGCGTCGGGCTGGGCGTCGGGGTCTGCATCCCGAGGCCCAACGACTGCGCATCAGACCCGGCTGTTGAACGGTTTTTTACGTAGATGAGCACAGCAGTCACGGCGACCAGCACGACGACGATGGCGATGATGTACGTTTTCTTCATTTATTGTTTTCGTATCGGATACAACTGCGGGTCGATGGTGCGGTCGAAACAGACCCTGCCCGCAGCATGATCCCAGGCACCCGTCTGTCCGGGCCCCACCGCATACGGAGTGCTCGGGTATGCCGCGTTCGTGCCGCTGGACGCCGTGGAAAACGTGGCACACAGCGTGAATTCGAGCACGCCCACCTTCGTGTATTCATAGGATTTCTCGGATTCCGGATCCGTCGGCGGGACGAACCCGCTTACCGGATCGCGCAGCTGGTCAAGGTCGTCCGGGAGCTTTCCCTTGGAGGTCCAATAGACGTTCACGATCTGGCTCTGGATGTACGACAGGTCGTTGACGCGGCGGTCATCCAGGTTGCGGGCCCGCGCCGACACCGGTGAGCCGACGGTCAGGAATCCGACGACGAGAGCGGCGACCACGACCACGATGTCCAGCCAGGCGACGTATTTCTGCCTGCCATGCCGTTCCTGATGGAGCTCGCGCAGGAAATAGTAGAAGACGGAGCCCGCGATGAACAGCACGGCCAGGACCTTCAACAGGAACTGAACCGTCAACTCCCCTTGCAGCCACCCGTTGATGAGCGCCACGAGATCGCCGATGACGGTCACGCCGGCGACGAACAACGTCAGGTACAGGAGCCAGCGGCGGACCTTCAGGTCGGCTTTCTCGGGATGCGCCGCCAGATCACGCTGGAGGAACCGCCACGCCCAGACCAGCACCGCGAACGCCACGAGCAGGAACGCGAGCTCGGTGCGGATGGCCCCGAAACATGAGCTGTACGAACACAGCGGCTGGGCGATGTCGGGAAGGTAGTAGTTCACGAAATCGAACAGCATGGACCCCAACGCCACCGCGCTCATCGTGAGTACCACGATGACCAGGAGATAGAGGAATACGTCCCGCGCGACCGATTGGTTCCCGTTCATAGGCGAAAATGAGGATACCCGCCCAGTATACCGTGGCGTTCGTGCCAGGCAATAACTTGACTTTACTATGTTTTCGTGCTATTATCTCTACGAATAGCCGTTCATCGACAAGGAGAAAAGAGATGGGACTGCACTTCTCGTTGCCCGAGGCCGCCGTCTCGGCGGGCGCGGACGCCATCAAGATCCTGTTGGACATGCCCGACGGGCCGTTGGACCAGTTGTACCAGGCCGCGGTCGACAAGGGCTGGGTCGCCAAGACCAAGAACGGACGCCTCATCCAGGCCGGCATGCTCATCGCGGCGTGGGGCGTGATCGACCAGCAGTTCGGCGCCGGGCACTTCGCAGCGTTCGTGCGCAAGGCGCTCGACAAGTCGCACGCCGATTTGGCGAAGCGTTTCGTCGTCGGCGAAACCAAGGAGTAGTGCCATGTTCACGAAGATCAAGAGCGCGTTCCTCACGTTCATCCTGATCGTGGTCGCGCTCCCGGTGGCGTTCACCGTCGGATTCTTCGCGTCCTACCGCATCTTCGGTCCGACGACGGTCGGTGTCGTGGCGATCTTCTCGGTCGCCTTCATCGAGGCGACCGGCATCCTGATATACGCCAAGGCCTCGAAGACGGTCGGACAGTTCCTCGCGATCGCGGGGATGATCATCCTGGTGTCTACGATTCTGCAGTTCAAGTTCTCGGGGTTCTTCGCCCTCGGCGGTGCGGGCATCGACATCGTGAACCGCGCGGCGGAGAACCGGGCGCTGCTCGTCCAGACGCCGAAAGCGGTCCCCTGTGCGGAGCCGTTCGTGGTCGGCGATCCCGAGCACGCACGACCGCGGTACTGGTGGTCCCCGAAGGACGACCCCATCGTCTGCTACGACCGGCAGGGACGCCATCCGAAGTACGGCACCCTGCTCATCGAGGTCAGCGGCCCCATCGTGGACCTCATCGAGACCGAGCGGACGCGGCCCACGCCCGCCCCGCCGCAGATCGTCTACGTCTCCACCGACTGCGGCAACGCGCAGCGGGAGGCCGCCTGGTCCCCTCCCGTCATCCCGTCACGTCAGTAGTGCAAGGCCCGGAGCATGCTCCGGGCCTTTCCCTTTTCTTATGATTCCGGCGGTCCCGGCAGCAGTTCGTCGGTGCGTCGCGCATACGCGCGGTACT
>DATJZE010000042.1:0-4092 GCA_035499235.1 Minisyncoccota bacterium
CCCGCCCAAGGATCCGCTCTGGACGTGTACCGCCGCTGCCGGTGTGATGAACCAGGGACGAAACGGCAGTGATTTCTACTCCTGCTACGACCCCATCATCCACCGCACCAATTACGGCCCCATCACCTGCTGTGCGGGCACAGGCCTTCCGGGGGACTGCTTCACCTGGAACTCCACTGGGGGCGGAGAGACACCGGGACCGGGCGAATCCGCAGCCCCGACCCCGCCCGTTTATTGTGTTCCCCAGACGCAGGTCGTGAATATCGGAGATGTCGCACAGCTGACCGCATCCGGCGGCGATGGGACGTTCCATTGGGACAGTTCCGGCGGCGGCGTCATCCAGTCGGGCGGCAATCAGGCGGTCGGCATCTCGTACACGACCGCCGGGACGAAATACGTCACCCTCACGAGCGGGACCTCCACCGCGCAATGCACGGTGACGGTGCCCTCGTCTGGCACGCCCACGCCGTCAGGGGGCACCGGATTGCTCATGACAAAGACCGGACAGAACCTGACGACGGGACAGCCGTCGCCTGCGGCCGCGGTCTCGGCCAGCACCGATCAGACGGTCAGGTTCACGCTTGCCATCGCGAACCATACCGGCGCCGGAGTCACGGGGCTGACGCTCCATGATGAAGTGCCGCCCGGCATGACATACTACTTCGGTTCGCTCACGATCGACGGTCAGTCGGCCGGCGATGACACCATCACCACATCGGGACTCGCGCTCGATCCCCTTGCGAGCGGAAGCATGACGACCGTGCAGTGGTCTGCCGTAGCCGATCAAACCGGACTGATACCCGTCGGCCCGCAGGCGAGTCGTCCTCGGGCATCCGTCACGACCACGGAGGGATTCAACGCGCAGGCGGATATGGATGTGACCGTCATCGGTGTCGGTACGGCATTCGCAACACAAACACCGGCTCCGGGCGCGGAGGTCCCGTCGGAAGCCGGATCTGCAGGAACCGCAGGAGTCGCCAGCGTCTCCACCGGACCTGGCGCCGCGACGCTCGTCGCGCTTATCGCCGCGGCCGTGACCGCGCTTCTGTACGCCGGTTACACGCGTTCGGATTCGTTCCGCCGTCGCGAGCTGGAAAAATTCGCCAAAGGGCGTGACCCGCTCGATTTCCGCTCCTAGTGTTGATATGTGGCGTGCTCCCGCATGTGGCGAGGAGTAGAATGAAGGCGGACTTCTGATGGACAAAACACCAGCCGCATCAGCGTTGGCTCCGAAGCGCCACAACAAGCGTCTCTTCGTCCTGCTCGGAATCCTGCTCGTGCTCGGTGTCGGAGGCTTCTACTGGTGGCAGGCGGGCTTCACGATCGATATCAGCCGCTTCTTCGCCGCGGCGCCCGGGCCGACCGTCGTCATCAACAGCTCGCTGCCTATCAAACATGGGCAGACTCTGAGCGTCTCCTGGAGCGCTAATACGGCCACCTCTTGCAACGCATCCTCGTGGATCAGCACGGGCGGTGCGAACCAGGGAACCGCGACCTCGGCCCCCGTGAACGCATGTGCAGCGGCTGCAGGAGCGTTCAGTATCACATGTAACTACCCCGACGGGACATCCGGGACCACGACCAAGAGTTTCGCCATCGATACATCCACGTGTCCGACCGCGAAAACCCCGACCCCGACGACCCCGGGAGGAACAGGAACGCCGGCCCCTGGCGGCGGAGCGCCCAACGTGTGCGCGGGAGCGATCGAATCGCACACCGACAGCCGAACGCATGTGACGTTCTGCATCCTGAGCACAAACTTCGTCTCCACCATTTGTACGAATGCCACCGGACAGACGCTCACCCAGCAGGTCGGCGTCATGAACAACTCCACGTACAACGGCTACTTCAGGAGCTCCGGATTCCATGACCCGGTCGCCGGGTGCGGCGCGACCGGCACCGCTCCGTTCGGATTCGGTCCGACCGGCACGACGAACATCCCGGCGGGTTCGTCCGGCGTCGTGACGTTCACGTACAACACCGCAGGGCTCTGCGGCCGCACGCAACTTGACTCCTGTTTCATGGGTGACGGCTACGGCTGCATGGACACCGACAACTGGAACATCCTCGGCAAAGTCGTGAACAGCGGAGCGGATTGCACCACCCCCACGCCGACCACGACCACGACTCCGACGGCTACTCCGACAGCTACCCCGACGGCAACTCCCACCGAAACACCCTGCCCGCCGGGGACCATCCAGGTGGGCACCACGAACAGTATCCCGCCGCATCCCATCTGCTCACCGGCACCCACGCCAACTCCGACCGCGACCCCGACCGCTTCGCCCTGTCCTTCGGGCACGGTTCCGATCGGCACCACGAACGGCATCCCGTCCCACCTCATCTGTGCGTCCCCCACCCCGACTGCACCTCCTACCCTGACCCCGAGCATAACGCCGACACCCACTGCGACGCCGACGACCCCGCTCCTCTCCATTCAGAAGACGGTCGAGAACATCACCCAGAACGGCTCCGAAGTCGAGAACGCGAACGCAAATCCGTCTGACACGGTCCAGTTCGTCATCCGTGTGACCTCAGGCGGGGCATCGACCACGACATCGAACAACGGCACGGCGACCGCCTACCAGGTCGTCGCCCGCGACTCGCTCCCCGCCGGTCTTGCGTACCAAGGCGGTTCAACGACCGTGGATAGTGCGCCTGCGGCTGATGGTCTCGTAGGAACCGGCCTCAATCTCGGTGACATGGCGGCGGGACGCACGATCACGGTCACCTTCCGTGCGACCGTCGCGCCTGATTCATACTTCACGCCGGGGACGAGCGTCCTGACGAACATGTCCTATGCGCACGGCTCCAACGTGCCCGAAGTCTCTGACCCGGCATTCGTGACGGTGAGCCGGATCGTTCCTAATGCGAGTATGACGCTGACGAAACTCGGACGGAACATCAGTAACGGGGACGCCACACAGACCTCTCCCGTCTATGCGGGGCCCAGTCAGACGGTCGAGTTCGACATCCATGTGCGGAACACGTCGAACACGACGCTGACCGGTCTGCTGGTGCACGATATCCTACCGCAAGGGGTCTCGTTCATCCCCGGTACGGTCAAGATCAGCGGAGCACCGTTCCAGGGGGGTGACGCGCTGGTGACCGCGGGCATCGCCCCCGGCCCCTTGGCAGCCGGTCAGGAGATCGTCGTCTCGTTCCTGGGCACGATCGTTCCCGCGACGCAGCTTCCGGTGGGTCTCACGACGCTCATCAACACCGCGCAGGCGAACGCGGACAACGTGCCGCAGCTCATCGCGCAACTTCCCGTCATCATCGGGGTGTCGACCGCGCCAATCCCGCCCGTGAAGACGGGTCCCGGAGAATCGGCGCTGCTCGCCCTCATCATTTCCGCCATCATCACGCTCCTGTACGTCGGCTACACATCGACCGATGTCTTCCGACGGCACGAGGCGGAGGGGCTCGCACAGGAAGCGAAACACGACCGCTCGATGTTCGACTTCCGACGTTGAGCATGAACACCTTCTTCTCGAACGTCCGGGACGGGTTCCGCTCCGCGGCACGTTCCACGTCAGCGTTCTATCGCAGGAACCGATACATCGTGGTCGGAGGACTCACGGTCTTCAGCATCCTGCTCATTATCTGGGCGCGTCTTGGATTCACGTTCCAATTCAGCAGCTTCTTCGCTGCCGCCCCCGGGCCGACCGTCGTCATCAACAGCTCGCTGCCCATCAAGCACAACCAGACCCTGAGCGTATCATGGAGCGCCAACACGGCGACGTCGTGCACTGCTTCCTCGTGGATCGACACCGGAGGCAAGAACGAGGGAACGGCCAGTTCTGCGCCCGTCGACGCCTGCGCGGCGGCTTCGGGCACGTTCAGCATCACGTGTCATTATCCCGACGGAACATCCGGTACCACCACGAAGTCGTTCGCCATCGACAAATCGACGTGCCCGAGCGCAGGGACGCCTGCCCCGACTCCGACCGGCGGTGGCGGCGGAGCCGGCGGAGCCGTGCCCGTCGACCCCACGGGCAACTGCGTCTGGAAGACCAATTTCAATGCGCCGAGCGGTGACTGGTTCTGTAAGAGTCTCCAGTGCAATCTCGACGGCAATCCGGACGCGAC
>DATJZE010000043.1:0-2865 GCA_035499235.1 Minisyncoccota bacterium
AAAGACTTCGTCCTTCACACGTTCACGCCCGCCCAGCACGACGAACTCAAGGACGTGTTCAAGGCGTGCGAGGTGCGCGTCCTGCAGGCGCTCAAGTCATAAAAAGAGTCCCGAGGTTCTGATTCCTCGGGACTCGTGCGCTACTCCAGCGGAAGCACGTCGGCGATGATCGCCAGCGCGCCGGCCTCGCCTTGCACGGGGCCTTTTTGGATGCGCGCGTCGCGTCGCTCCCGCGAACGGCGCTTGGCGGCCTTGCGGTTCAGCACGGCGGCGCGGGCGACCTCGCGGAGCCCGTACTTCACCACGCTGAGGTACGTCTTCAGGCCGATGCGGACCGGCTCCACATGCGGGGCGGTGAGCGAGCCGTTCAGGATGTTTCCCGCCTTCTTCTGGAAGCACAGCTGCGGGACTTCCGCGATGGTCCACTCGTGGGCCAGACGCTCGGGTGTCAGGATGCTCGTGTTGCCGACCGCCTCCCAGCATGCGGCGCGCAGACGCTTCACGACCGGTGTGACGTCCAGTCCGTTGCCGAAGAGCGAGATGTGACCGGTCGAGGGCTGGGCCCGCACGATGACGTGCGGACGCGTGTGCGAGTTCCGGATGGCCGACAGGATGCGCCGGTTGTCCGAGACGACGACCGCGACCTTGTAGGTCACGTCCCACTCTTCGAGCTCGAACGTCGAGCCGTTCGGGGTCTTCTCGTGGTTGCGCTGGGCGTCCAGGACGGCGTTCCACTCGTCCGTCGCGTCGTTGAAGAGTTTCTGCTCCGCCAGGCGCGCGTTGAGCATCTCGCGGACGAAGTAGGTGACCTCGCCCACCGATGCGCCGTCGTGGTAGAGCGACTCCACGATGCTGGGGATCTCCATGAAGCCCGGGGTACGGGGCGGCTTGCCCGCGTCGCCGAACACGTTGATCTCGTAGTTGATGATCCAGTAGATGCGCTCGTCGCGGGTGAGGTCCATGGCCTTCGCAGCCATCAGAGGACCGGAGACCTGCCGGGAGAAGTCCGCGGTGGGCTTGTACGGCGCGAAGTCGAGCACCCAGTCGGCGGCCAACTGCCAGTACGAACGCATGCCGCTGATGTCGGTGTACTTCGTCTTCCCCGACAGCGTGTTGTAGACGGCGTCGAAGATGCGCAGCGACCGCTTGAGCATCGTCCGCGCGGGGATGCCCGCATGGAACGCGGCCTTCATGATGTCGGACCAGTCGAAGGCGGTGCCCTCGGCGTCCTGGTCGTTGCGGAGCGCCCAGTCCAGCATCTTCTCGAGCGCGGGGTCGCCGCGGAGGCCGAGACGGTCGGCCATCAGCGTGGCCGCACACTCGTCGCCCGTCTGACCGTCGCGATGCTCGTCGAACTCCCCGCCGCCGATGCCGATCTCCATGATGTTCTTCCGCTTGCACGGAAGCTTGATGGGCAGCTCGCGGCCGGCGTCGCAGAAGAGCACTTGACCCTTCCGGTACGCCTCCGTGACGCCCGGGAACATCTTTTCGCCGAAGCGCACAGCCATCCAGATGGCCAGCGCCTCGTCCGGATGCGGCTCGTAGTGGGTTGCGATGAACGCCACATTCGTCATGACTCACCTCTTTCGCCCCGAGCATGGGGGCTTGTTGTGAACGACCGGACTGCTAGAGCTTATTATAGCATGAATCATAGCTATAAGTCAATCGCAGAAGATTGCATTCCTTGGCGCATCTGCTATACCGCGGATGCCCCGGCCGCGCAGTACGCGTGAGACACGGGAAGCAAAACCTAGGCGGTGCGCATGGACTTGGTGAAAGTCGGAGAAGTCTGGTCGAGCTACCTTACCGAAGAGGTCAATCGTCGGCTTTCTGACGGCTGGGTCCTCTTGACGGTCAAAGTATGTGACCGCGGGGCGATCATATACGTCCTCGGCAAGCCACGCGAGAAGCCGAAGACGGGGGCTGGGCCGGATTCGCTCGGTCCTCACGGTTGCAACCAGCGCGAGTAGAGTCAGTACGCCAAGGGCGCCCACGTGGGCGCCCTGCTTTTATTCCCTATCCCTGCTTCTGGACGATGCGGATGATGAGCGCGGTGGCGGCGACCAGGCCTGCGGCGAACGCGGCGATAGCGACGTACTTCCAGATGAGCGGACGGCGCTTCTGCACCAGGAGGAACTGGTCTTCCATCTGCTGGATGGCCTGTTCGACTTCTTTATCGGAGCGCGTGGGAAATTCCTTGAACGGATCGGAACCCGGCGACGCGGCGGACACGACCTGCTTGAGATACGCCTCGTTGAAGAACTTGATGACGTCGTACCGGGAGATGACGCCCACGAGCGTGCCGACCGCATCCACGACGCACAACGGATTCACACGGTGGTGGTCAGCGAACAGTTTGGCGGCTTCCTCCAGGGTCGCGTCCGGCGCGATGGAAATGATCTTCGTATTCATGATGCTGGTCGCCTTGATGTCCCTGAGCTTCGCGAAGTACGCGTCGATGACGCGACGGTCGCCCTTCTCGCGGGCGATCTGCTCCATCAGTTTGATGAGCGTCGGGATGTGGACGTCCGAGGACTGCAGGACCATGTCATAGGCCGTGATGACCCCGCGGAGCTTGTGGTCCTTATCGATGACGGGCATCCCGTCGTAGTCGTACTTGTCGAACAGGCCCGCGATGACGTCCAGCGTGTCGTTCACGTCGATGGCGAGGACGTCTTTGGTCATCACGTCCCCGACCTTGATCTGCGGCGCCATGGACTCAGCCATGGGATCAGTATACCATCCTCCGGGAGGAAGTTCATGGACAACATATTCTGGGCAGGGCTCGGGTTCGATCGGGACCAGGCGGGGTCGTTCGAGATCTCGTGGTGGGGGAAGGCGGAAGACGACATCCGGCATGCGTTG
>DATJZE010000044.1:0-4787 GCA_035499235.1 Minisyncoccota bacterium
GACCGGTTACGCTCGATCTCCAGGTATTCCAGATATTCGTTCTTCAGCTGGCGCAAGGTGGGCATGCGCCCAGTGTACCGAACGTCGCACAATCCGTCATTTTACATTCTGTTGACAGGTGGTATGCTCCCGCCGTCGTTCCCAAGTGAGGTGTCATGCCCAAGAGCAAGGCGTCCAAGACCTACATCGTCGCCATCATGCACGAGCACGGCGACGACATCAGCACCACCATCGGATCCATCGACATCGGTCCGACCAAGAAGGACGACAAGGTAGCCGCGGAGCGCATCAAGTTCTGGCTCGCCAAGCAGAAGCGGCTGTGCGGCTGTGCCCGGCACGGCGACACCTGCGGGGTCCACATCCGCGAAGCGGTCCCAAGTTTGAAGACCGTGTGCCTGATGGCCAGCGCCGAGCCCATCGTCCCCGCCGCGTGACCTCAGCCCCACCCCGACCCGTCCGGTCGGGGTCTTTTCTTTCCCACCGGATTGTGGTATAAGAGTGTCGTTCGTCGACAAGGGAGAGTGCCATGCGCAGACAGAAGGGTTTCTCGCTCGCCGATCTGATCATCGTGGTGGCGGTCATCGGCATCATCGCCGCCATCGCCATCCCCTCGTACTTCCAGGCAACGAATAACCACGACCAGCACGTCCTGTTCGGCCAGACCTTCGTCAACCTGTCCCTCCCGCCGAAACCCCAGCAGCGGGCCATCCTGCAGCCGTTGGTCAGCCAGCGCCTTCGTGTGGCCTGCGGTAGGCAGGGCGTGGAAGTAGTGCCCCACGGACCCGAAACGGCAACGACCGACCCGCAGGAGATCCAGAGGCGCCTGACCTGGTTGGCAGATATCGCCTGGTCCGACAACAACGGCAGCTTCCCGGCATGCAGTGAGATCAAGCCGCTGGCCGAAAAGAACGGCTTCATCGTCTGGTAGACCCCCGCCCCGACCCGTCCCTGCCTACCGGCAGGCAGGCGGTCGGGGCCTTTTCTTATCAGAAAAAGTGTGATATGATGGAAACCTAATGACGGATGCTTGGACCCGGTAGGGCACTGGGCATCTCGTGACCATTCCATGCTGACCACGAAGCAGAAAGCGAAGTTGCTGGAGGAGCACCGTATCCACGCGTCCGACACCGGCTCGCCCGAGAGCCAGGTCGCGCTGTTCTCCAAAGAGATCGACGCCCTCGCCAAGCATTTGAAGAAGCACGCCAAGGACAACAGCTCGCGCGTCGGGCTGTTGAAGATGGTCGCCAAGCGCAAGCGCCTGTTGGATTACCTCAAGCGCACCGACGAGAAACGGTACGGCAAGCTCGTCGCGAAGCTCGGTCTGAAGAAGTAACCATGGCTGACAAGATCACCATCAAGCCACGACCGAACCACCGCGTGGGCGTGTTCGTGGACATGCAGAACCTCTATCACTCGGCCAAGAACCTCTACAGCGCCCGCGTGAACTTCGCCGGGATGCTGAAGCTGGCCGTGCAGGGGCGATCTGTCGTGCGCGCGCTCGTCTACGTCGTCAAAGGCGGCGAATCCGAGGAAGAGAAGGCGTTCTTCGACGCGCTGGAGAAGTCCGGTCTCGAGTTGAAGATGAAGGACCTGCAGGTGTTCGCCGGCGGCGCAAAGAAAGCCGACTGGGACGTGGGCATGGCGGTGGACGTCATCTCCATGGCCAAGCAGCTGGACGTCGTGGTGCTTGCCACGGGGGACGGCGATTTCGTCCCGCTCGTGGATTACCTTCAGCACAATGGTATCATCGTGGAAGCCATCAGCTTCGGCCGCTCCACGTCCATGAAACTCAAGGAGGCGGTCAACAACTTCATCGACCTGGACCTGCATAAGAAAGAAGCGCTCATGCGCATCCCGCAGCGGCGGACCGCGCGGGCACCCAAGACCGAATGAACGACCTCCCCACCGCACCGATGACCCCGCTGGGCGCACGCACGCCGCATTCGCATCCGGCGCTGTACGGCGTCATCGCGGGCCTGGCCCTCATCATCCTCGCCGGCGTGTACCTGGTCTGGGCGGACTTGGGCGGCTACTGGCCGTATCCTCCACTTTCGAGTTCATCGGAGGTCCCGCCGTACGTCTTCACGCCCACCCCTACGCCGACGGCCGCGCCGTCGACCGGCGCCGTGTACCGCAACGCGACCTACGGGCTCATGATACGTCTCCCGGATGACTGGAAGGGATTCACGACGGTGCCGAAGAACTGGCAGGCCTGGGAGGTTTCGACCGGGAACATGGTCGCGACAGGACCGGAAGTCGTGCTGCGGCATCCGCTCTGGACCGCGGCGAAGCCCTACGAAGACCTGCCCATCATGGTCTTCACGACGGCGCAGTGGCAGAAGGTCAAAGGCCCGAACGACGTCATCTGGACGGTCAGCGCAGCGCCGTTCCCTCCCGCGCCGCTGGCGAGCAACTCCAACTACGTGTTCGCCCTGCCGCCGCGCTACAACTACGACTTCGCGCAAGGGTTCCAGGCGCTGGACGACGCCGTGCATGCCGGCGCGGTCAGCGCGTTCTGACGCTGGATTTTTCCGGCCGTTCGTGCCATACTTGCCCGCGTACCATTCACAACGCGGCCGGCCGGTGCGGAACGGTTCAATCTCGATCAAAGTCCTCGGCGCGAGGGTTGTGATTGAGAGTGAACGCCGTCACGCCTGCTGCTACCCATATGACGGAGAAAGTGTACGGCGCCGAGTTCGCGGGCAAGCCGCTCGTGGTCAAACTCGGTAAACTGGCCCAACAGGCCAGCGGTTCGGTGTTGGTGCAATACGGCGAGACGACGGTGCTCGCCACGGTGGTCCGCGGCGGACCCACGACGAAGGATTATTTCCCGCTGTCGGTGGAGTTCGAGGAGAAGTACTACGCGGCCGGCAAGATCAAAGGTTCCAAGTGGATCAAGCGTGAAGGGCGTCCGTCCGAGGAGGCCATTCTTTCGGCGCGCGTCATCGACCGCTCCATCCGCCCGCGGTTCGACCACAACACCCGCAACGAGGTGCAGTGCGTCGCCACGGTGCTGTCGTTCGACGCGGTCAACGACCCCGACATGCCCGCGCTGTTCGCGGTGTCCCTGGCGTTGATGCTGTCGGACATCCCCTACAACGGGCCGGTGTCCGGCGTCCGTGTGGGATACGTGAACGGCCAGTACGTCGTCAACCCGACGTACAAAGAGCGTGCGGAATCCGACCTGGACGTCGTCGTCTCCGGCACGACCGGCCGCATCAACATGCTCGAGGCCGGCGCCAAGATCGTCCCCGAAGACATCGTCGCCGGAGCCATCGAGGCCGGGTTCGCCGCGCTCCAGGAGCTCAACGCCCTGCAGAACAAGATCGCCGCGGAAGTCGGCGTCCAGAAAGAAGAGATGACCACGTTCCAGCGGGATGAGAAGCTCGCCGACAAGGTCCGCGAGCTCGCCAGCCCGCGGCTTGAGGTGTGTCTCTACACCCCCGGCAAGGCCGCGTATTACTCGGGACTCGCCAAAGCCAAGGAGGACACGATGAACGACCTGGCAGCCGCGTACGCGGACGACCCCGACAAGGACGCCAAGCTCCGGCAGGCCGACTCGCTGTTCGAAGAGGAAATCGACCGCATCGTCCACAAGAACATCCTTTCCGACGAGAAGCGTCCGGACGGCCGCAAGCTGGACCAGCTCCGCAAGCTGACCGCGGAAGTCGCCGTCATCCCCCACACGCATGGAAACGGCCTCTTCGACCGCGGCGAGACGCAGGCGCTCTCCGTGCTCACGCTCGCCGCACCCGGACTGGAGCAATGGATGGAAACGATGGAGATCGATCTCACGAAGAAGGGATTCATGCACCACTACAACTTCCCGCCGTTCTCGGTCGGCGAGACGGGCCGCATCGGCGCCCCCGGCCGCCGCGAGATCGGGCACGGTGCATTGGCGGAACGCGCGCTCATCCCCATCATCCCCTCGCGTGATGACTTCCCCTACACCATCCGCGTGGTGTCCGAAATCCTCGGTTCCAACGGCTCAAGCTCCATGGCCTCGGTCTGCGGCTCGTCGCTGGCGCTCATGGACGGCGGCGTGCCCATCAAAGCGCCGGCGGCCGGTATCGCGATGGGCCTGATGTCCGATGACGCGGGAAACTACAAGATACTCACCGACATCCAGGGGCCCGAAGACCACCACGGCGACATGGATATGAAGGTGGCCGGCACCCGTGACGGCGTCACGGCCATGCAGATGGACGTGAAAGTGGAAGGCATCACCCCGCAGATCGTCCGCGAGACGCTCACGCAGGCGCGGAAGGCGCGTCTGGAGATCCTGGATGTGCTCGCCAGTGCCATCGCCGGTCCGCGCGCGGAACTCTCCCCCATCGCACCGCGCGTCCACCTGATGAAGGTCGCGACCGACAAGATCGGGCTCATCATCGGTTCCGGCGGCAAGACCATCAACGGCATCATCGAGGAAACCGGCGCGACCATCGACATCGAGGACGACGGCACCGTGTTCATCACCTGCGGCAATCCGGAAGGCATGGCAAAAGCCATCGACCGCATCGACCAGCTCACCTATGAGCCCAAGCCGGGCGACGAGATGGACGGCACCGTGGTCTCCATCAAGGACTTCGGCGCGTTCGTGGAGATCGCGCCCGGCCGCGACGGCATGGTCCACGTCTCCGAAATCTCCAATGAGCGCGTCGCGCATCCCGCGGACGTGCTCAAGGAAGGCCAGAAGGTCCACGTCTGGGTCAAATCCACAACGCCGGACGGCAAGATATCGCTCTCCATGGTCGGTCCGAACGGCAAACAGCATGCGATGGGCGACC
>DATJZE010000045.1:0-3704 GCA_035499235.1 Minisyncoccota bacterium
GCGGTTTCCGGAGCGGTCAACGTCATCACTGACCCGAAATGAAACGCTTCATCAACCCATCACTTGTCGCGTTCATATCGCTCGCGGTACTCGCCGGCCTCGCCGTCGCCGGTTCTCTGACCCCGACAACGGCGCCCGGAAGCACGATGCACTCGCTGGCCGAGGTCTATGCCTCCATCGCATCCAACTCGTTCGATTCCTCGGGCATCACCGCGGATGCCAATGGTTCGCTCATGCAGAACCTCAAATACATCGAGGCGAACATCGGCGGCGCCAATCTCTGGGCGTCCAATTCCTTCGGCATCTATGAGACCGATCGTAACGTCGGCATCGCATCTGCGTCGCCGACCGAAACATTGTCGGTGAACGGAAACATGCGCCTGACCGGCCAGGTGGCCATCGGGAGCAGCATTTCGGTCGGTAACGCCGACGGGTTCGGGCTCGGGGATACAGCGACGCTCGCGGTGAACCGTGCGGTTACCGATATCTCGACGGCGCTTTCGACGTATGGCATCTACAACGATCTCACGGTCGACCCGACGGGTCCGCCGGCGGGTTTCGCTGCGATCGCCGGGACCTGGAATAACGTCACGACTCCGGGCACCAATACGCAGGACTTCTCCACGAATTCGATCTATAGCGCCGTGTTCAATGTCCGGCACAGCGGCACGGGCAATCTCGCGAACCTCACCGGTGTCTACTCCATCGCGCAAGCCGACACGGTCGGCGTCGTCGCCAGCTTGTCCGCGCTGACGACCCAAGTCTACAGCTCGTCGAGCGGCGTCGCCGGCTCGGCATATGGCCTGTTCGTCTCACCCCCGTTCCCCGGCTCGGCCATCGGGAACAATTACGGTGTCTACATCGGGGATGAATCCGGTAGCGGAGCGGTTTCCAGTTACAACCTCTATTCCGCCGGCACCGACAGCACCAACTACTTCGCCGGCGACGTCGGCGTGGGCATCACCGCGCCGTACGCGAAGCTCACCGTCAAAGGCGGGGGATTGGCGTCGGAAAACCTCATCCTCGCATCCAGCTCCGCATCCATCATGACACCGGTCCGCGGGTTCCAGGGCTACACACAGCTCTCCGGCGGTCTGGGTACCGGCGGGGGTGATTCCGGCGCCATGACTCCGATGCCCCGCCTGACCAACGCCGGAAACCTGGTGAACATCGGCGCCATCCAGGCGGGGGAGACGCTTCTGACCAGAGGCGGCACGTTCGCTGCTGAAGTCACGTACGGCACCGGCAGTAACCCCGATGATGTGGCGCTGGCCGACCTGAACGGTGACGGGAAGGTGGACATGGTCGTGACGGACTCCAACGATGTCCCCAGTAAATTCTCGGTCCTCATGAATAACGGCGACGGCACATTCGCGACGAAAGTCGACTACAGCAACGGCAACAATTTCTTCTTCGGCATCGCCGCGGCGGATGTGAACGGCGATGGAAGGCCCGATGTCGTGGTCGCGAACGAGGGAACGACCATCGTCTCGGTGTTCCTGAACCATGGTGACGGTACATTCGCCCCGGGGGTCAACTACACCACCGGAAGCCGTGCGTACCGCGTCGCTTTGGGTGACCTGAACGGTGACGGGAAGCCCGATATCGTGGTGACGAACTTCGTCGACAACACGGTCTCGGTCCTCATGAACCATGGCGACGGCACCTTCGCGGGGCAGGTCACGTATGCCGTCGGAAGCAAACCGGCCAGTGTCGCCCTTGCCGACCTGAACGGTGACGGGAAAGCCGATATCGCGGTCGCGAACGATAACTCGAACACCGTCTCGGTCCTCATGAATAACGGCGACGGCACCTTCGCGGGGCAGGTCACGTATGGGGTCGGAACCACTCCGTATAGCGTGGCCGCCGCTGATGTGAACGGCGACGCGAAGCCCGATCTGGTGGTCGCGAATTCGGGGGGCACCACCGTTTCCGTTCTCATAAATAACGGCGACGGCACATTCGCTGCGCACGTCTCGTACAGCGTGGGAACGAATCCTCATGCGGTCGCCCTTGCCGATATCAATGGTGACGGGAAGCCCGATATAGTCGCGTCGAACTTCCCCGATCACACCGTTTCCGTTCTCATGAACAACGGCGACGGCACGTTCGCGTCGCAGGTCACCTATGGCACGAGCGGCACGGCTGCCGGCGTCGCCCTTGCCGACCTGAACGGGGACGGGAAGCCCGATATCGTGGTCGCGGATGCCAGCACCAACAATGTCTCGGTGCTGATGAACCAGGCCTCGACGATTTTCTACGCGCAGGCGTCTTCGGGCTATGTCGGCATCGGGACGAACGCGCCCGCCGCACCCCTTCATGTCGCATCGCTCAGCGCGGGAAGTGACGGGTCAACGCTTCTGCGGCTCCAAGACGAGAATTCAACCTGCGATTTCACTGCGAATGCCGGCGGGCCCGCCTGCGGCTCGGACCTCCGGTTGAAGAAGAACGTCGTCCCGCTGGGTGATGGCATCCTCGCGAAGATCGCCTCGTTGAGCGTGGTCAACTACCAGTGGAAGACGGACGGTCCGCTGGCACCCGTTCAGACCGGATTCATCGCGCAGGACGTGCAGCAGTTGTTCCCGGACCTTGTTGCGACCTCTTCGTGGATCGATGGCAAACCCGCGCTCTTCCTGTCGCAGAACGGATTCATACCGTACCTTGTCAAGGCGGTGCAGGAGCAACAGGAAGAAATCGATGCCATCCGTACCGGATTCGCGTCCGGAAGTGCGGGTTCATATGTTGCGAGCAACCCTGGTTTCGATGATCTGTTCTCAACCATCATCGACGCATTCAGGAACGTGCTCGGCATCGTGTTCCAGAAGGGGATGGTGCAGGCGGACCATCTCTGCGCCGGTTCGACCTGCGTGGATCAGGCGCAGCTCCAGCAGTTGCTGGACCGCAGTCATGTCGATTCCGCGACACCGATGCCCGACATCTCGCCGACGGCTTCGGCATCCGACACCCCGACACCATCGGTGGCTCCGAGCGATGCACCGAGTCCGTCTCCGTCGGACATTCCGTCGCCGTCCGATACACCGGCTTCATCCTCCATGCCATGAACCTGCGCGACTTCGTGTCCAAACCGCTCGCCGCGGTACCCACAGATACGCCTACGCCGAGCCTGACTCCGGATGCTACACTAGAGGGGACTGCATCTACATCCGCACCCGAACCTGCGATGACCGACACTCCGACGCCCACGCCGGATGTGACGCTTTCACCGACGCCTGACGCGACATTAAGTCCGCTCGCCAGTCCATAGCTATGAAACTGAGGGAATTCCTGGCAAAACCGTTCGCGGTATCACTGGCGAGCTTCGGGTTGCTCGCCGTGCTTGCCACCGCCGGTTCGCTGACGCCCGCGGCGGCGCCGGGCTCCACGATGCAGACGCTCGCGCAGGTCTACAACGCCGTCGCCGGCACGTTCGACTCGTCCGGCATCGCGTCCAGCTCCACCGGCTCGCTCATCCAGCAACTCAAGTACATCTCGCTGAAAGTCTCCCGGAGCTTTGATCCGACCAGTGATCAGGCCATCTCCGGCGACTGGACCTTCTCGGGTGGCCTCAACGGCAGCGCCCAGGACCTCACGTTGGCACATCTCGGAACCCCGACGTTCACGACGGTCCAGGATATGCAGGACCTGTATCACTCGTCGGGGTGGACGTCCGGCGGCGCGATCACCGACCTTGGCGGCGGGACGGT
>DATJZE010000046.1:0-8684 GCA_035499235.1 Minisyncoccota bacterium
GCGAAGTCTCCAGCACCGGCGCGCAGAAGCTCATGGCATACATGTGGGAGACGGGGGATACGCCCGAGCACCTCATCGCGGAGCACGACCTCGCCCAGGTGTCGGACTCCGACGACATGAACCGTTTTGTGGAAGATGCCATCGCGCAATCCGAAAAGATCGCCGCCGATTTCAAGGGCGGCAAAGAAGCGGCTATGAAGGCGCTCGTCGGAAAAGTTATGCAGCTCTCCAAAGGAAAAGCCAATCCGCAACTCGCCGAAAAGCTTCTGCGAGAGAAATTGACCAACGGCTAATACGGCGCGTTGGCCGGTGAAAAGAACGACCGCCCCGGAGGGCGGTCTAGTCGTCGTGGGTCTCCCAGGGCGTGCCATGGAGCGGCACACCGCATATCGGACCCGGATGCGAGACGGTCCGCGTACAGAGCGTGCTCATGAGGATGCCGACCTCCCGGGTCGCATCCTCGGCAAACGGCGCATTGGCGGCGAGGCCTTCCAATGTAGCTGCGAGGTGGGCGAGGATCGCCTCATCGTCGTCACCGGACGGGTGCCACAGCTCGCGGATGACGCCACCCACGATCAGTGCCTCCTCGTAGTGGCGCGGCTCCAGCAGCGGCCCCAGGCCGGTGGTCTTCGTGCGCGTGTGCTCGTGCGTCGCGATGCAGCGCCGCAGAAGCTCGGCACAACGCGTAAATGTCGCCCGGTAGCGGACACGGTCGGACGGCTCGGACTTTGCGATGCCCTGGACACACGTGCTGGACATCCAGAAGATGTTCGAAAGAACGGCCTGCGAATACTCCCGCATACTCCCTCCGCGGTCATCCTAGACTTTCAGGGATGCACGCACAAGCCGGTCGGCTTGGGAAAGACTCTTCACCCAAACGATATCCGGATTCTTGCGCCACCAGGTGAGCTGGCGTTTTGCGTAGGCGATGATGTCGCGGAGCAGGCCATTACGCATTTCGATGCGGGTGAGTTTGCCTTGCAGATAACGGGCGACCCAGCGGTATTCCAATCCGAAGGATTCCAGGCGGTTCCACGACACGCCGGAGGCGTGCAGACGCTTCACCTCGGCGACCATCCCATGTACGAGGCGGGCGTCCAGGCGCGTCTCGATGCGGCGTTTGAGCTCCGGCATGGGCCGGGTTACTCCCAGATATAGCGGTTCATACGATGAGCCGTTCGTGCGGGCAGGCACCGGCTTGCCGGTCTTCAGAACGATTTCCAGCGCGCGGATGAGCCGGACAGGGTTGTGTCGGTCGATGGTCGCGGCGCGGGTGGGATCGAGCTTCTGCAGACGGGCGAAGAGCTGTCCGGGAGTCATCTTCCGGAGTCGGGCGCGGAGTTCTGCATCGGGCCTAACATCGGGGATGGATTGGCCGTACACGAGCGAGTCGATCCAGAATCCGGTGCCGCCGCAGATGATGGGGAGCTTGCCGCGATTGGTGATATCGCGGACGGCACGCTCCGCCGCACGGCGCCACTGTGCCACCGAGTACTGACGGGCGGGGGAGGCGACATCCAAGAGCCAATGGCGGGCAAGCCGTTGCTCGCGCATGGTGACTTTGCCGGTCCCGATGTCCATACCGCGGTACACCTGCCGCGAATCGGCGGAGATGATTTCGCCGTCGAACCGGCGCGCGAGACGGATGGCGAGGTCGGACTTTCCCGAGGCGGTCGGTCCGGCGACCACGATGACGCGGGACTTGTCTTTTCTCATGATTCGTCGCACAGTATAGGCTCTCGTTCATTGAACCGCAAGGAGGTACTGTGCGGTTGTTCTGGAGGTATATCCTGCTCATGCCGTTGGCGGCGACGATCCTTCCCGCGGAGATACTCCTGCCGATGTACTACATCGCGCCGTCCATCGGCGCCGGGATCACCGTGTACGTCGTTGCCGCAGCGCTGTCCATCTCGCAGATGCTGTACCAGTACTGGGGGTTGGGCAAAGTCGAAGAGCTCGCGCCCGCGACGACCGTGCGCATCGGCGGCTGGCTGCGGAAGCAGCCGCTCGTGCAGGCGGTCCGCCGTCGGGAAACGCTCACCCTCTTCCTGTTGGCCGCCCTGCCGGGCGTCCGTTCGTTCGGCGTGGCGCTCTGGCAGACCTCGGGTTCACGTCTGGGCGGATGGGTGCTTGCCGCCGGAACGCTCGTGCAGCTCGGCTGCAACTTCGCGTTCATGCTCGGTCTCGGTCAGGCGATCCGCGCATTGTTCCAGTAGCGAAGGGACCACCTCGGTGGTCCCTTTTCCTATGTCATGGTCCGGGCCTCCTGCCGCAACCGGTCCAGGAATTCTTTCGGCTTCATCTGACCCAGGTCCTCACCGCCGCGCTTGCGCACCGACACGACACCCGCGGCGATGTCTTTGTCTCCCAGTACCACCGAGTAGGGGACTTTCCATGTTTCTGACGCCCGGATTCGCTTGCCGATGGTCTCGTCTCCCGTGGAAACTTCGACGCGAAGTCCCGCCATGCGGAGCTTTGCCGCAACCTCTCCGGCCGCGCCCGCGTGCTTCTCGCTGATGGGATGCACGGCGACCTGCACCGGTGACAACCAGAGCGGGAACGCGCCGGCGGTGTCTTCGATGAGGATGGAGAGGAACCGTTCGATGGAGCCCATGATGGCTGCATGGATCATCACGATGCGCTCCTTCTCGCCTTTCTCATTGGTGCACGTAAGATCGAACCGGTCGGGCATGTTCAGGTCCAACTGGATGGTGGCGACCTGCCACTCGCGGCCCAGCGAATCTTTGGCAAGGAAGTCCAGCTTCGGTCCGTAGAACGCGGCCTCGCCGGCCCCGTCGATATAGGCGACCTTCTTCTCGCGGACGATCTCCTCCAAAAGGGACTCGGCCGTCTTCCATTTGTCCGGATCGCCCAGATACTTCTCGGGGTGCGCGGGATCATGGCGCGATAGTCGCACGGCGAGCGAGAAGCCGAAGGCGCCGTAGAACTCGTGGATGATGTCCCAGATCTTCAGGAACTCCTCCTTTGCTTGCGACAGGCGGCAGAAGACATGCGCATCGTCCTGCGTGAAGCTGCGCGCGCGGGAAAGCCCCGAGAGTTCTCCCGATTGTTCGTCGCGGTAAACCATCGTCGTATTCGCGTACCGTTGCGGCAGGTCGCGGTAGCTGAACTGCCGGCGCGCGTAGATCTGCGTGTGGTGCGGGCAGTTCATCGGCTTCATCGCGAACTCGTGCTCCTCGCGCGTCATGATGCGGAACAAGTCGTCCTTGTATTTGTCCCAGTGGCCGCTGGTCTCATACAGTTCGCGCTTCGTGATGTGCGGGATCTCCACACGCTCATAGCCGCGCTTCTGACGGAGCGACCACACGAAATCATCCAGAAGGTTGCGGACCAGCGTGCCGCGCGGCGTCCACAACGGCAATCCCGAGCCGACCAGGTCCGAGAAGACGAACAGGTCCAGCTGCGGTCCGAGGACTTTGTGGTCCCGCTTCCTGGCTTCTTCCACCATCTGCACATATGCGTTCAGCTCGTCGCCGCTCGCGAACGCCAGGCCATAGATGCGGGTCAGCTGCGTGTTGTGCTCGTCGCCGCGCCAGTACGCGCCGGCGAGCTTATCCAGCTTGAACGAGTCGGCGGGGATGTCACGCGAGGGATGCTCCACATGGCCGCCGCGGCACAGGTCGGTGTACCCGCCGCAGGTGTAGAGCGTGAGTTTCTCGCCTTTGGCGACGATGTCATCGATGAGCTCGAGCTTGTACGGGTTGTCCTTGAATTCCGTGCGTGCCTCATCTGCGGTGACTTCGCGGTGCGAGAACTCCTTCCAATCTTTGAGCAGCTTCCGCATCGTCGTCTCGATCTTCGGGAGGTCGTCCTCGGTGATGGGGGAGGGGAACTCGAAGTCGTAGTAGAACCCGTGCTCGATGGCCGGTCCGATGGATTGCTTCGTGCCCGGGTAGAGCTTCAAGACGGCCGCAGCCAAAAGATGCGCCAGCGAGTGTCGGACGTGTTCCAGATCGGTCGCCATATGCGCGAGGATAGCAGATTGAGCCGCATTGCGCTATGCTCTCCGCGGAGGTCGCGATGGTGTCCGATGAACTGGTGCAGAAGATCGCCGACATGATCTTTCCAGGGTTCGAGCAGTCGCTCAACATGTACGAGCAATCGCTCATCATGCGCGGTCGGGCGAAAACCCGCGAGCAGCTCATAGCCGACATCGAGAAGGACGTATTCTCCGAAGCGCACATGAAGACGTGGCCGGAGTTGACCGACGATCCGGAACTCATGGCCGCGGTGTGGCACGAGTGCCTCCGCCGTCTGCACGTACGATCGCGCAACTGACCCCCGATGGCGGGGGTCTTCCTTACGCCACGATGGCGATGGGCTTCGCCGTGTCGCAGAGGAGCTTCAGGTTGCCGTCGCGGTTGTCCAGTTTGCCGGTGAGCACCACGACGGTGTTCTCGGCCCACGCGTTCGGCGTTTTCTCCATGACCGACGGGAACACCACGACCTCGATCTTGCTGGTGAGGTCCTCGATGAGCGAGAACAGCATCGGCTTGCCCGTCTTCGTGATGATCTTCTTGGAACTCATGACAAGGCCGGCGATCTTCGCCGATTGGCCCGGCACCGGCTTCAGGTCCTTGATGGCGGTCACGCGCTCCAGCGCGAGCCGCGGCTGCAATTCATGGAGCGGATGTTCGGACACGTAGAGCCCGATGAGTTCCTTCTCCCAGCGGAGGCGTTCGGCTTTGGCCGCCGGTTCGGCGGAGACGAGCCGGAACGCGGGTGCCGCGACGACCGATGAATCGCCGAACAGCGATACCTGACCCAGATCCGCATGTCGGGACCGTTCACGCGCGTAGGCCAGCAGCATGTCGACGGATGCCAACAACGAATTCCGTTCCCCGAGCGTGTCCAGAGCGCCGCACTTGGCCAGACATTCCAGTGCTTTCTTCGTCATATCCTTGTGCTGGACGCGCATGACCAGGTCGTCGATGCCGGCGAACGGACCGCCGGTCGTCCGGGCCGCGATGACGGCGTGCACGATGGAAGTCCCCACGTTCTTGACCGCGGCGAGGCCGAACCGCAACGCAGGACCTTCCTCGGTCTTCACGACCGCGAACCGCTCGCCTGATTCGTTCACATCAGGCGGCAACACGGGTATGCCCATGGACCGTGCCTCGTCCACGAGGAACGCGATCCGTTCGACGTCGCCGGTCTCCGAGTTCATGAACGAAGCCATGAATTCCGCCGGCCAGTTCGCCTTCAGATACGCCGTCTGGTAGGCGATCATGGCGTAGCACGCGGCGTGACTGCGATTGAACGCATAGCGGTTGAACGGTTCCACGAGTTCCCAGAACTTATCAGCGACCGCTTTGGAAGTTCCCACGCGCGCGGCGCCCTCCTTGAACTTGCCCTCCTGTTCATCCAGGAGCTTCTTGATCTTCTTCCCGACGGCTTTTCGCAGGACGTCCGCCTCGGCGAGCGTGAAACCGGCGAGCGCCTGCACCGCCTGGATGAGTTGTTCCTGGTACACCATGACGCCGTACGTGTTGTCGAGTACGGTCGCGAGCTTCGGATGCAGGTACTCCACCGGTTTGCGGCCGTGCTTGCGGTCGATATAGTCGGGGATGAGCTCCATGGGGCCCGGACGGTACAGGGCGACCATGGCGATGATATCCTCGATACCGGTCGGCTTGAGCTCCTTGAGGTACCGTTTCATGCCGGACGACTCCAACTGGAACACGCCGGTCGTATGCGCCTCCTGCAGCAGTGCGAACGTCTTCGGATCGTCCAGCGGAATGGCGTCGATGTCGATGGCCACGCCGTGGTCGGCCTTCACCATCTTCAGGGTGTCTTCGATGATGGTGAGGTTCGCGAGGCCGAGGAAGTCCATTTTCAACAAGCCGAGATCTTCCACGGCATGCATCTCGTACTGGGTGATGATATCGGCCTCGTTGGTGCCTTTCTGCAGAGGCAGATATTCCACGAGCGGTTTGGGCGTGATGACCACTGCGCAGGCGTGCGTGGACGCATGGCGGGCGACGCCTTCGAGTTTCGCGGCGGCATCGATGAGCTGTTTGGCCTGCGGGTCCGACCGGTAGACGGCGCCGACTTCGTCCATGGTCCGTACGCAGTGCTCCAGGAAGGGGAGGCCGTCACGTTTGCCCGGATAGTCCGGCACGGGTCCGCCCGGGATGAGCTTGGCGATGCGGTCGCAGAAGTCGTACGTGTAGCCAAGCGCACGGCCGGCATCCCGCAAGGAACCACGCGCCGCCATGGTGCCGAACGTGATGATCTGCGCCACATGGTCACGTCCGTATTTCTCAGCGACGTACTGAAGGACTTCACCGCGGCGCGCATCGGCGAAATCGAGGTCGAAGTCGGGCGGGCTGACGCGCTGCGGGTTCAGGAACCGCTCGAAGAGCAAGTTGTACGTGAGCGGGTCGATGTTCGTGATGCCGAGCAGGTACGCCAAGAGCGACCCGGCGCCGGAACCGCGTCCGGGTCCGACGAAGATGCCGCGGCGCTTCGCCCAGTTCACGAAATCCGCGACGATGAGGAAGTAGCTGGAGAATCCGGTCTGCGCGATGACGCCCAGCTCGTAGTCCAGACGTTCCAGCGCACTCGGCGCGACCGATTCACCGAAACGGTCCTTCGCGCCCTGATATGCCAACGTCTTCAGGTACTCGTGCGGGTCCGTGAACCCTTCGGGCAACGCGAACGGCGGCAGCCGCTGGGTGCCGAGTTCCAGGGTGAGGTTGCACCGGTCGGCGATGGCGGCCGTGTTGCCGAACGCTTCGTCCACGACATCAGCGGGGAGCGCGCGGCGGAACTTCGCCTCCATCTCATCGCCGGACAGGAACGAGAAATCATCCTGGTTCATCGAGAACCGCTGCGCATCATGGATGGTATTGCCCGTTTGCACGGCCAGAAGGATGTCGTGGGCGCGCGCGTCGTCGGGCATGCAGTAGTGCGAGTCCTGCGAGGCGACCAACGGCAACTTGAGTTTGCGTGCCAGGGCGACCAGGCGTTCGTTGACGCGGGCCTGTTCGGGCATCTTCTCATGCACCTGCAGTTCCACGAAGTAATTGCCGTCGCCCATGATGTCGCGGTACTCGGTGGCGATGCGTTCGGCCTTCTCGGCGTCGTCCTGCATCAGCGCCTGCGACAGTTCGCCGCCCAGACAGGACGACATCGCGATGAGCCCCTCGTGGTGCGTCCGCAACAGGTCGCGGTCGATGCGCGGTTTATAGTAGAACCCTTCCAGGTGCGCCGATGTGACGAGTTTCAGGAGGTTCTGGTATCCCGTCTGGTTCTCGGCCAACAGGATGAGATGCCACCGCCGGTCGGCGTCGATGCCGGGACGCTTGTCGAACCGCGAACCGTCGGTGATGTAGGTCTCGACGCCGATGATGGGCTTGATGCCCGCCTTGGTCGTCTTCTTGTAGAACTCGATGGCGCCGTACAGCGCGCCGTGGTCGGTGATGGCCATCGCGTCCATCCCGCAATCACGCGCCCGGTTCACGAGCGCGTCGATCTTGGAGAGTCCGTCCAACAGCGAGTAGTGCGAGTGGGTGTGCAGGTGGACGAACCGCATGGGGCCATTCTGGCCCCAGTCGCCGCGATGCACAATGTTGATATTTTTATGGCACTTTTCCGCGGCAAAATGGCCACTTGATTCAGAAACGTATTCGTGCTATAATTAACACCAGAGCGTCTGACGTGCCCATCACGGGCAACGAGGACCGCGGGTCCTTGAAAACAAAGCCAGAAAGGAACTGCCGATGACTTCGAATCCGAAGTCAGTTCGGACTGTCCGCATGGCGAACTCCGACCAGCTCAAACAGGTCTGGGCCATCGTCCTGCAAGCGTTGCCGACCCGGCTCACCTGGGCGCAGGCCCAGTACTGGATCGGCCACGGCCGCGAGCTGGCCGCCAAGGTGCGCGCCATCTTCACCGCGGTGGACCCGTACCGTGACGTCATCGCGGCGTGGGAGACGTTCTACCGCGATGCGCTCGGCATCACGGTGGACCTCTCCGGTCTCGTGGTGCCCGCCGAAAAGCCCGGCTTCGGCTGGCTCATCGTGGTCGTGCCCGGCGTCACCATCGAACGCGTGCTGACGGCGATGAAGAAGTACTTCCCCGTGTGGCGCTGGACCGACGACAACCTGGACCAGCTCACCGAATCGGTCCGCTCCGCCGCCGACGGTCCTTATGCGGTGTGGGTCCGTCCCCGCGTGGAAGCCGACGAGGAGCGCACCGACAAGTCCTACGACGACCTCAAGAAAGATGGCGTCGCGGGCGTCACGCTCCTGGAGTACGCGCTCCTTCACCTGAAGCACTTCGTGGAGAAGGGCGTTCACCTGGACAGCATCAACATCACCCGGTGCGACGGGTCGTTGTACCGCGATGGCGGCGTGCCGAGCGGCGACTGGGGCCCCGGCGACGGCAAGTTCTACGTCGGCAAGTACCGCCGCGACCTCGCCGACGTTAGTCTGCGGTTTCGTGAGGTCGTGTTGGGCGAGTAACCCTTCACCCTTTCCGCTTCGTACCCTTGATCCCGCGTCGACTTCTGACGCGGGGTCTCTTTTTGTTATATTCTGCAGCTCTTGTATCGCACTGACTTCTGTGGTACGCTACAAATCCTATGGGAGTCCCACGACATCACATGGCCAAGGGGAAGCAGCTCCGCCGCCGCTCGCATCTGGCGCTGGCTGGATCGC
>DATJZE010000047.1:0-7815 GCA_035499235.1 Minisyncoccota bacterium
CGTGCCGGAGGCGTTCATGGACATCCGACAGATGAGGTTCTGGACATGCGCGCTATGCGACGCGCACGGCATCGCCGAACACCGCATCGAGCACACGTTCGAGGGCGAGGTCCCCGACCAGTCGAACTCCGACCTGTCCACGCACACCGGCTACCAGGTCGTGGGCGGCAAGTTGTTCGCCGATCTTCCCGAACGGCCGTGGCGGACCCAGATCGACGCCATTCCGAAGGGCATAGAGCCCGCGGGTGGCATCTGCTTCTCCTGCCTGTCGCGGGAGGACATCAGCCGCCTCGTCCCGCACATCCGGTTCGCATAGCAGTCGGCCACCCTCACGGGTGGCCTTTCCCTTCAAATCATCGTGAGGTGGATCTCGGGAAGGGCTTCGATGAGGATATCGGTGATGGACTTCCGGAACTTCGCGAACAGTCCCCTCCTTGCCGGATGACCCTGCACCAGATGCGTGATGCCGTTCGCCCGCGCGAACTGGATGAGCGCCTGCCCGATGTTGTCGTCCTTCAGAATGATGTTCTCTGCACCCATCGACTGTGAGAGGCGCATGACGGCGGCGATCTCGTCATGCTGGGGATCCAGGGCGCGGGCCTCGTCAGCGGACGTGGAGACATGGACGACGTACCATTGCGCGTTCAGCTGCGAGGCGAGCCGGGATGCGCTCCGGAGAATGGCCTCGGCGTTGGGTTCCCCGCCGCGGATGCGCACCATGACCTTGTTCAGGGCGCTGGGCCGTACGCCGACGTCCAGCCGTTCACGTTGCCGACGGTCCAATAAGTTCGCCGTCTCGCTCAGGGCAAGCTCGCGGAGCCGGGTAAGGTTCGCGACGGTGAAGAAGTTCCCCAGTGCGGCATCGATACGGTCCGACCGGTAGATCTTGCCGGCGCGCAAACGCTCGATGAGTTCGTCGGCCTCGATGTCGACGTTCACGATGAGATCAGCCTGCGCCACGACGGCATCCGGAATGCGTTCGGCGACCTGCACGCCCGTGGCGCCCTCCACGATATTGTAGAGCGATTCAAGATGCTGGATGTTGAGCGTCGTGATGACATCGATGCCCGCATCCAGGAGCTCCTGCACGTCCTGGTACCGCTTTTCGTTCCGACTGCCCGGTGCGTTCGTGTGCGCGAGCTCGTCCACCAACGCGATGCGTGGATGACGATCCACGACACCGTCCACATCGAGTTCTTTGAGTTCCAGATTGTGGTACCGCGCGAGCCGTGGCGGGACGACTTCCAGCCCGGCCGCCTGCGCGATGGTGTCAGGCCGTTCATGCGGCTCCATGTATCCGATGACCACGTCCACGCCGCGGTCCGCGAGCTGTCTTCCTTCCGCGAGCATGCGGTAGGTCTTTCCGACCCCCGCGGCAGAACCCAGATAGACCTTCAGCGTGCCCCTCGGCGAATGGTCACGAGTCATGACCACCCATCATTTCTTCATCGGGTACATCGCGTCAAGGGCGATGTTCAGGGTCAGCACGTTCACACCGGGCTCACCGAAGATGCCCAGACTGCGCCCGTCCGTGTGCTGACCGATCAATGCCTGAACGTTCGCGAGCGTGGTCTTCCGTGCTTTGGCGACCCGGAGGGCCTGCAGTTGAGCATTCGCGATGCTGATGTGAGGATCCAGCCCGCTTGCCGAACCGGTGACCGCATCCGCCGGAACCGGTGCGCCGACCGGCAGTTTGTTCTCCTTCCGGTACTCCGCGACAGCGGTTTGGATGTTGGTCGCGAGTTTCTGCGATGTCGGTCCGAGGTTGCTGCCACCCGAAAGCGTCGCGTCGTATCCGTTGCCGGCATATGACGGACGAGGTTCGAAGTACTGCGGTCCCGCGAACTGCTGACCGATGATGGCGGAGCCGACGACCTGACCCGTGGCGTCGGTGATCAGGCTGCCATTCGACTGGAACGGGAACAGGACCTGACCGAGCACCCAGACCACGACCGGATAGACGCCGCAGAGGACCACCGCGAACACGATGATCACAATGGCCGATACCTTGAGTTGTCGCAGGAGTTCGTGCATGGATCTAGACGAGATGCAGTGCCGCGACGGCCATATCGATGAGCTTGATACCGATGAACGGAGCGATGAGGCCGCCGACCCCGTAAATCAGCAGGTTGATCCGCAGGACCGCGGCGGCCGGCAGCGCCCGGAATTTGACTCCGCGCAGGGCCAGCGGGACGAGCAGGATGATGATGATCGCGTTGAAGATGACCGCCGACAGGATGGCGCTCTGCGGGTCATGCAGATGCATGATGTCCAGAGGCGCGATCACCGGAAAGACCGGTATGAGCATCGCCGGAATGATGGCGAAGTACTTCGATACGTCGTTGGCGATGCTGAACGTGGTAAGCGCGCCGCGCGTCATGAGCATCTGTTTGCCGATCTCGATGATCTCGATGAGTTTGGTCGGATTGGAATCCAAGTCCACCATGTTGCCGGCTTCCTTGGCCGCCTGCGTGCCCGTGTTCATAGCGACGCCGACGTCCGCCTGCGCCAATGCCGGTGCGTCGTTCGTGCCGTCGCCGGTCATCGCGACCATCCTGCCGCCGGCTTGTTCTTTCCGGATGAGCGCGAGTTTGTCTTCCGGCTTCGCTTCCGCAAGGTAGTCGTCCACGCCGGCTTCCGCGGCGATGGCCGCCGCCGTGAGCGGATTGTCGCCGGTGATCATCACGGTTTTGATGCCCATCTCACGGAAGAGCTTGAACCGGTCGACGAGACCGCCTTTGACGATGTCCCGAAGGTAGATGGTGCCCAGGATCCTGTTCTGCGTCGCCACGATGAGCGGAGTTCCACCGAGCTTGGAGATGCGCTCCACCTCATACTGGACTTCCGACGGGAATGCACCGCGCGACCAGGCGGCGATGGTCTTCGCCTCCCCTTTCCGGTATTGCACGAGTTCCATATCCAATCCGCTCATCCGCGTCTGCGCGCTGAACGGAACGAACGTCGCGTGCGGCAATTCCGTGATCTCGCGACCGCGGATATTGTACTTCTTCGCCAGGACCACCACGCTCCGACCCTCCGGGGTCTCGTCGGCGAGCGATGCGAGTTGCGCGGCATTCGCGAGTTCCTCATGGGTGACTCCGGGCGCCGGGATGAATTCTGACGCTTCACGGTTCCCCAACGTGATGGTTCCCGTCTTGTCGAGCAGGAGCACATCCACATCACCGGCGGCCTCCACCGCTCGACCGCTCATCGCAAGCACGTTGTGCTGGACGAGACGGTCGATGCCCGCGATGCCGATAGCGGACAGCAGACCGCCGATCGTCGTGGGGATGAGGCACACGAGCAGCGCGACAAGAACCGAGACCGAGAAGAGCGCTCCACTGTATACGCCCAGGGGCCGCAACGTGATGATGACCCAGAGAAAGATGATGGTGAGCGCCGACAGGAGGATGGTGAGCGCGATCTCGTTGGGCGTCTTCTGGCGCTTCGCGCCTTCGACGAGAGCGATCATCCGGTCCAGAAAGCTCTCACCCGCGCTCGCGGTGATCCTGACCTTGATCTGGTCCGACAGCACCCTCGTTCCGCCCGTGACCGCGCTCCGGTCGCCGCCGGACTCGCGAATGACCGGGGCCGACTCACCGGTGATCGCCGACTCGTCGACCGTCGCCGCGCCCTCGATGACCTCGCCGTCGCCAGGAATGACCTCGCCGGCGACCACGAGGATGATATCGCCCTTGCGGAGAACTTCCGCGGCGATCTTCTCCAGGGTCCCATCCGCCTTGTAGCGAAGCCCGAAGAGCTGTGTCCGCGACTTCCGAAGCGAATCAGCCTGCGCTTTGCCGCGTCCTTCCGCCATCGCCTCGGCGAAGTTCGCGGACAACACCGTGAACCAGAGCCAGAGCGCGATCTGGATGACGAACGCGTGCGCGCCCTTGGTGATGAACACTTCGAGCGTCGTCACGATCGCGCCGACCATCGTCACGAACATGACGGGGTTGCGCACCATTCGCCGGGGGTCCAGTTTGAGGAATGACTCGCCTATCGCCGAGGTCAGCATCGCACCGTCGAATGTTTTGTGTCCGCGCGTGGTCATGGTGAAGTTAGAAAAGTGTTCCGGCATGCATCAGGAAGTGTTCGACGATCGGCCCGAGAGCCAGTGCGGGGAAGAACGTCAGCGCCGTGATGAGGATGATCACCGCGACCAACAGGACCGTGAACAAGATGCCCGTGACCGGAAACGAGCCCGGACCCATCGGCACGCGCTTCTTGCGGGCCAATGAACCGGCGAGCGCCATGATCGGGATGATCATGAAGAACCTGCCGAAGAGCATGTCGAGTCCGAGGGTCGTGTTGTACCACGGCGTGTTCGCAGTCAACCCGGCGAACGCACTGCCGTTGTTCTCCGCTCCGGACGTGTACGCATAGAGCATCTCGCTCAGCCCATGCGGTCCGCTGTTATTCAATCCCGCAACCCCCCAAGCGCTCACCGCGGCCCACGCAGTGAAACCCAGGATGAAGATGACCAGGACGATGACGGAGAGCGTGGCGACTTTCACATCGTACGCTTCGATCTTCTTCCCAAGGTACTCGGGCGTACGGCCGATCATGAGCCCGACCAGGAACACCGTAAGGATGATGTACACGATCATCGTGTACAGACCCGAACCGACGCCACCGAAGACGATCTCGTCCAATTGCATGTTCACCATCGGGACGAGTCCGCCCAGCGGCGTGAACGAATCGTGCATGGAGTCGACCGCACCTTCGGATGCATCCGTGGTGACCGTCGCGAAGAGTGCGGAGTCGAATATGCCGAACCGGACCTCTTTCCCCTCCATGTTCCCGTCCGTCTTCGACACACCCAACTGCTGATGGATCGGGTTGCCGGCCTTCTCCTCGTGGAACGCGATAAAGAACCCGGCGAGCATGATCAGGAGCATCGCGAACCACACCGCCCAGCCATGCTTCTGGTTGCCGACCGTCCTGCCTAAGTAGTATGTCAGTGCACTGCCGATGGCGAGGATGCTCAGCATCTCCACGAAGTTCGTCAGTGGCGTCGGATTCTCGAACGGATGCGCCGAGTTCGCGTTCATGAACCCGCCGCCGTTGGTTCCGAGCATCTTGATGGCCTCCTGCGAGGCAAGCGGACCCTGGGCGATCGTCTGCGTGGCGACTCCCCCGACGGACTGGACTACATGGGCTGTCGTGTATGCGCTGAAGTTCTGGATCGTTCCCTGCGAGATCAGGAATATCGCGTAGACGAGCGCGAGCGGCAGGAGCAGGTAGTATGTCACCCGCACCAGATCCGTCCAGAAGTTCCCGATGGTCTTCGCCGTGTGACGGGCGATACCGCGCACCAACGCCGCCGCGAGCGCGATGCCCATCGCGGCTGAGACGAAGTTATGGATGACGAGCGCCACAGCCTGCGAGAAGTACGACATCGTCGCTTCCGGGATGTAGCTCTGCCAGTTCGTGTTCGTCGCGAAGCTGACCGCGGTGTTGAACGCGAGGTGCGGACTCAGGTTCGGCAAGCCCTGGGGATTCAGCGGGAGCCACGCCTGGACGCGCAGGATGATGTACGTGAACAGGATGCCCGCGAAGCTGAATACCAGCATCGAAACCGTGTACCGCTTCCAGTCCTGCTCCTGCGCCGGATCGACGCCGATCAGCCGGTACGTGAAACGCTCCAGCGGCTTGAGGATGCGGTCAAGGAACGTCTTCCCCTTGGCATCGAGGACTTCGGAGAGGTACAGCCCCAGCGGTTTGGTGATGAGCGCCAGCAGGCCTACGAACAGAACGAGTTGTACCCAATCGATGAGCGGCATGGAGTATCAGAAGTTCTCTGGACGGATGAGCGTCACGAACAGATACACGACAAGAGCCAGAGCGATGATGAAGATGGCGGTTTCCATATCAGAACTTTTCGCACCCCCTGAGATACGCATAACACACCCCGAAGAACGCGATGATGATGAGGATGACGACGTAGTCAGACATGAGGGGTCAAATAAAAACACCGACCGCATGGGGATCACGGGTTTCCGTTCCGTGAATCCTTACGCCCGGAGGTTTTTGGATTTCTTGGGACCGAGTAGTATATTCCAAACGTCTACGAGGTTAGCTGACGGGCTCGATCATGGAATTGATCTTGAACGTAGTTACCTACATTCGTGCGCCCCGTCCTCACATGAGGAGATTGGTTCCCCCGCGCCGCTCCGCTTGTACCAAGCAGGTTTTGCGGCTTAGACCACCTTCAGCTATCCGTTCTACGCGTGCACACTTTCCGAGTCAAACAGACTTATCCACATCTACCAGACGAACGGGATGAGACGGTAGCGGACCCGAGTGCGATATTCCGCGTAGCCGGGAAGATTCTTGACCAGGAACTTCTCCTCATCGATGAGGCGCCAGATGAGCGCGGGCATCATCGCCACGATGACCAGCAGTCCCCACCACGAACCCAATGCGAGCGGAATGCCGACAAGTAGGAAGAACGCACCTGCATACATCGGATGGCGGACGATGCCGTAGAGTCCGGTGGAAATGACGTGTTGTTCTGGCGCAAGCTCGATGGTCGCGGAAGCGAACGTGTTCTGCTTGAACACGATGAAGATGGCGAACTCACCGAACAGTATCAACGCATCGCCCAGGATGTTGACGATGGTCGGAACGTGCGACCACATGAACCGGTGGTCCAGCGCCGGCACGATGAGAAGTCCGACGAACCCGAGACCCGCGATGAGCTGGATGAGCTGCTGACTCTTTTCTTTCTCCGCGGTCGGTCCCCCGCTCGCCCGACGCTCCAGGAGTTTGCGGTCATGCCGCCAAAGATACAGCGTGGTCAGGCCACCTGACACGAAGAAGACAGCCATCAAGACCCACGCCTGCCAGTACCGGAGCGTCCACACCGGAATGAACAGACACGCCGCCATGGCGAAGAATAGGAATACGAGTCCTCCGATGGTTTTCTTCTTCAGGTCGTTCACTGCACGAGAAAGTCGCTGGCTTCGGGGAGTTCTTTGACGCCGGAGTCTTCGCTGAAGTGCCCCTTGCCGTGAAGCACGACGGTCTGTGCACCGAGTCGTTCGCGGTACAGGCCCACGTTGTCCACGGGTACGACAGGGTCGTCGTCGGAGAATATCGCACGTATTGCCGATGCTCTGCGGCGGACTTGGTCGGTATCGATGGGGGTCTCGATCCACGGCTTGGCAACGGGCCTCTCGTCTTCTTCGAGATTCATCAAACCAAACCATGGTGCAACGAGCACCGACCTACCAACGTTCGTTCCCTCGGGAAGACTCGCGATATAGCGCATGACGGTCTGGCATCCGATGCTGTGACCGACGAAGTGCGTATCCGTATCCGGCGTGCCTACGGCTGCTGCGAGCGCGCCGACCCAGTCATCGATGGTCGGCTCATCGGGGTGCGGCATGACAAGCCGAGTCACAGCGAATCCCGCTGCGGTCAGCTCGCGGTCAAGCCACGGCATCCACGCCTCATCGGGATTCCCGCCCCACCCGTGCACGATGAACACGCGCTTCATAGTTCGAGCGCGGCGATGCCGAATTTCCGTATCTTCTCCTTGTATCCCGGGTAGCCGTAGTAGGTCCCGCGGGCTTCGGCCGCCGAACGCGCCGACGGCATGATGCGCTTGAATGGGATGGCTTTGAACATCGCGGCGATGCTCGCGAAATGCCGGACGCGCTTCACGTTCTTGGTGATCCGCGCCGTGCCACACACGATGACGAGCATGTCTCCTTTCTGGATGTCCCGATAGCGGACCGTCGCCGCGCGGGTTTCAACGCTCTTTAATCCGCCCCTTATCTCATCGAAATTCCGCCGGTCCACCGCTCG
>DATJZE010000048.1:0-2906 GCA_035499235.1 Minisyncoccota bacterium
GCTACCTGGACCGGTTCATCCAGTTCACCGAGGGTACGTTCGGCAAAGAGCTCAAGCACCTCACCGAGGACGGCATCCGGCAGTACCGGCTCTACCTGAACCGTCTCAAAGACACCGAGGGCCAACCGCTCAAGCGCATCACGCAGAACTACCACGTCATCGCCCTGCGCAACTTCCTGAAGTACCTGGCAAAACGGCAGGTCAAAACGGTGACGGCCGAGCGGGTGGAGCTGGGCAAGCAGGAGGACCGGCAGGTCACGTTCCTGGAGCCCGCCGAGCTGGAGCGACTGTTGAACGCGCCCGAGGGCGGCGAACTGCCGGCGATGCGTGACCGTGCCATGCTGGCCACGCTGTTTTCCACGGGGATGCGCGTCTCGGAGCTGTGTTCGCTGAACCGCGACATGGTCTCGGTAGCGCGCGGCGAGCTCTCGGTGCGCGGCAAGGGCGGCAAGGTGCGCCCGGTGTTCATCTCCGAGGACGCAGGCAAATTATTGGAAGCATGGATGAAAGCGCGGCCCGACGTGGACGAGGCGCTGTTCATCCGCATCCCGCGCAACAAGCAGTTCGGCAACTACGACGACCTCCGGCTCACGCCGCGGTCGGTCCAGCGCATCGTGTCGTTCCATGCGCGGGCCGCGGGCATCATGGGCAAGCACGTCAGCCCCCACACGCTGCGGCACAGCTTCGCCACCGACTTGCTCCGCAACGGCGCCGACATCCGTTCGGTGCAGGCGATGCTCGGCCACTCGTCGGTGACCACGACGCAAATCTATACGCATGTGACCGACAAGGGGCTGCGCGAGGTGCACCAGCGCTTCCACGCCAAGAAATAATGTGCGATAATAATCGCGTATGAAAAAGGTCGGCACCGTCACCCACTATTACGGGAAGATCGGTGTGGCCATCCTGCAGCTTGAGGCGCCCCTCAAAGTGGGGGACACCATCAAGTTCCAGGGCCACGGGGCGGACTTCGAACAACCCGTGTCCCAGATGCAGGTGGAGCACGCCGATGTCTCGGAGGCCACAGCCGGTTCGCAGGTCGGCATGAAGGTCGACCAGCCGGTCAAGGAAGGCGTGGAAGCTTTTCTGGCGTAGCCGAACGGCTCATTGTGTGAGCCGTTCGCGCTTTTTGGTTGTGCTCTCGGTGGGAATCGAACCTACATTTCCGGCTTCGGAGGCCAGCGTCCTATCCGTTGAACGACGAGAGCGTTCTACTGCCTGACTCTACAGTGCGCGCAACACTTCTTCAACCGTATCGCACCGCGTGATTTCCGGGTGGAAGAAGAACGGGTTATTGATGAAGTCTCCCACGACGTATATCGTCGGCGTCCCTCGCAAGAGCTTCGATGCCAGAGCCGCACCGAACTCCGTGTGCATCCCGGTACCGGCCTCATCGGTCAGAAGAATGAATGCATCGCAGTCCATCACTCCGTGGGCATCGTCAATCGCATACTGGCGCGCCAGATCCGTGTGCTGTTCGTACGGTTTGATGTCCTCATGGACCGTCCAGTCCACGATGATCTCATGGCCGCGCTCTTTGAACCGCCGCTGCAACTCTGCGACGTCGTTCTTCCTGCCGAACCGGGAGGCGATATAGATCTTCATGCTATGTGGTGCCCAGGGTCGGGATCGAACCGACATGCCCTTGCGGGCAGGGGATTTTAAGTCCCCCGCGTCTGCCAATTTCGCCACCTGGGCCTGATGGGCGGAGGCGCGGGCGGGAATCGAACCCGCGTGTAAGGGTTTTGCAGACCCTTGCCTTACCACTTGGCTACCGCGCCCTATCCTAACGTCTGCCTGACCTCTGCCTCGGTGACGAATTCTAGCACGTCGCCCTCGGCGATGTCTCCGGTGAACGCGGACGTGTCGATGCGCATGCCGCACTCCACGCCGGTCGCCGCCTCCTGGACGTCTTCTTTTTCCTGCTGGAGCGACGTGATCTTCCCGACGCGCACATACGAATCCCCCTTGACGAGGTCCACGAGCGCGCCCTTGGTGACGACTCCCGTCGTTACCTTGCCGCCGAGGATCATATTCTTGGCCTCGCGCTTGAAGATGGCCAGCACACGTAGTTTGCCCATGACGGTCCGCTCGGTTTGGGTCGGCAGGAGCGCTTCAAGGTCTTTGCGCACCGACTCCACGAGTTCATAGATGATGTCGGAATGCCGGATGACGATACCGTCGCGTTCGGCGTGCTTGGCCGCATCCGGTTCCGCCGCCACGCGGAACGCGTAGATGGTGGCTCCCTTGGCGCCGGCGGTCTTCACGTCCACCTCGGTCACGTTGCCGATGCCGGCGTCCAGTACCCGTAGGCCGACCCGTTCACTGCCGATCGCACCGAGCGACAGTTCGATGGCTTCCAGCGATGAGGTCACGTCCGCTTTGAACAGCGCGTTCAGTATCGGGGTGCCCTCGGCCGGCTCTCCCGCGACCGCTTTGCGGAACGTATCGAACGGAACCGGCGGCTGCACGACCGCGGCCTCGGCCAGTTCTTCGGCGGCGCGCTTCGCGGGTGCGGTGACGAACGAACCCCCCACACGCGGGTCATCCGGCCAGCCGGTGATGGCCACCGGCATCGCGGGGCCGGCTTCGGTGACCGGTGTGCCCAGATAGTCGTCCATACTTTTGACTTTACCCACCAGCGGACCGACCACGATCCAGTCGCCGATGCGCAATATGCCCTCCTGCACCAACGCGGTGGCCACGAACCCGCGCTGGGGGTCCTTGTGCGATTCGATGATGACGCCCTTGGCCGTCACGTCGGTGCGGGCCTTGAGTTCGAGCAGATCGGACACGAGCAGCACCATGTCCAGAAGTTCCGGCACGCCCTTGCCCGTCTTGGCGGCCGTCTGGACCGACGGCACTTGCCCGCCCCAGTCCTCCACGAGGACGTCAGCGGCGGCGAG
>DATJZE010000049.1:0-5764 GCA_035499235.1 Minisyncoccota bacterium
CATTCTGCTGGGTCGTGGATTTTCCGTTCTTCGAAAAGACGGACGGGGGATGGACCTTCACGCACAATCCGTTTTCGGCGCCCAAGCCGGAACACGCGGCATGGCATCTGGCCGGCGAGCATACGGCCGACATCCTCACGACGCAGTACGACGTGGTGGTCAACGGCTGGGAGATCGGCGGCGGTTCCATCCGTGCGCATACGCCGGCGGCGTTGCGCGCGACGTTCCGGACGATGGGATTCACCGATGAGCGCATCGAGACGAATTTCGGCCATATGCTCACGGCGTTTGCCTCCGGGACTCCGCCGCATGGAGGCATCGCCTGGGGCTGGGACCGGCTCATGGCGATCCTCCTGAACGAACCGAACATCCGCGAGGTCATCGCATTCCCGAAAACGGGAGACGCACGCGACCTGATGATGCACTCGCCTTCGGAACTGTCCGCGGCGCAACTCCGCGAGCTGCACCTGAAGGTGGAAACGTGAACCCCATCGCCATGCGGCGGCTCGTCGCGTTCATCATCCTCATCGCGGCAGGACTGGCGCTCTATGTGTTTTCGCCGCGTCCGGTGCCGTCGCCGAACGCATACGTGCCCGGTGCGGTGCCGACGCTTCAGATGGCGCGGGCCGAACTTTTGCCGGTCATACAGTCCGGCTCGTCCCCGGTCCGCGATACGACGGTGCCGGATCCGGTGCTGGACGCCAATGCCGCGGTCATCTATCACGTGGAGTCGGGGACCGAACTCTTCGTGAAGAATCCCGATCTTCGTGTCCCCATCGCGTCCTTGACCAAGGTCATGTCGGCGCTGGTTTCGGATGACCTCTTCTCGCCCGATGAGATCGTGACGGTCGGTTCGGCTTCGGTGCGCGTGGACGGCCAAAAGCAGACGCTTTTTCCGGGAGAGCAGCTCCACGTCCGGGACCTGGTGTCCATGATGCTCATCGAGTCGTCCAACGATGCCGCGTACGCCTTGGCGGCCCATGCGCAATCCGAGGGCATCGATTTCGTCGCGAAGATGAACGCGAAGGCCTGGGTCTTGGGCATGACCGACTGTGCGTTCCACGACCCGGCAGGTCTGGACGATACCGCATACTGTTCCGCCCGTGATCTCGTCCGCCTCACGCGTGCGGCGCTGCGCAACGCACCGCAACTCTGGTCGGTCATGGCATCGCCGGAGGTCCAGGTGCGTTCCGTCGACGGGTCGGTCGTGCACGATGTGAAGAGCACCGACGAGCTTCTGGGTTCGATCCCGGGCATCATCGGCGCGAAGACCGGCAACACCGACGGCGCGCTCGGGTGCCTTTTGTTGGTCGTGCAGTCTCCCGACAAGCGTGATACACTGATTTCCGTCGTACTGGGCTCGCGTCAGCGGTTCACTGATTCCGCGGCGCTGGTTTCATGGGCTTGGAAGGCATATCGCATGGAGCAATGACGGCTGCGTTCACCATCTTCAATGTCGTTCGCATTTTGGCGGTCGCCACCGCGGCGTTCTTTTTGGCGCTGGTGATCGAACCGCTCTGGGTCCGCATCCTGCGCAAGTACTTCGCGCGGGGCAAGGAGATACAGAAAGAGGAAGCTCCGGTCTACTCCGCGCTCCATAAGAAGAAGGAAGGCACACCGACGATGGGCGGCTTCATCATCTGGTTCAGTGTCGCGCTGCTGACGCTGCTCTTCTGGATCCTGCATGGCGTTGCGGACGGTTTCTGGAGCCGCGTGAACTTCCTGAGCCGCGCCGAGACGTATCTGCCGCTCGCGTTCCTCATCGTCGCGGGTCTGGTCGGCATGGCCGACGACTTACTGGGCATCTTCAGGCGCAAAGGGTTCACCATCAAGATGCGGCTCGCACTGTATTTCATCGTTGCCGCCGTCGGCGGGTGGTGGTTCGTCGCCAAACTCGGCTACGATGCCGTGAACATCCCGTTCCTCGGGGATGTGACCATCGGCCCCGTCTGGTACTTCATCCTGTTCATGTTCATCATGGTCGCCACGTCGTTCTCGGCCGACATCACGGACGGGCTCGACGGCCTGGTCGGGGGAACCTTCCTTACGATCTTCGGTGCGCTGGGGGCGATCGCGTTCGACCAGGGCAAGATGGAGCTGGTCACCTTCATCGCGGCGATCCTGGGCGCGCTCATCGCGTTCCTGTGGTACAACATCTACCCTGCACGCTTCTTCATGGGAGATACCGGTGTGATGGCGCTGGGATTCGTGGCCGGTGCCACAGCGTTGTTGCTCAACGTGCCGCTGTTGTTGCCCATCATCGCGATCGTGTTCGTCATCGAATCGCTTTCGGACATCATCCAGATCCTCTCCAAGAAGTTCCGGCACCGGAAGATCTTCATCTCCGCTCCCATCCATCACCACTTCGAGGCGCTCGGGTGGCCGGAGACGCAGATCACGATGCGCTTCTGGGTCATCAATGCCGTGGGCGCCATCATCGGCCTGGCGATATTCCTCGCCGACTCCAAGCTGCCGCCGCTCAACCCGCAGGTCGTCCACGATCTTCTGCAGACGATCCTGAAGTAACCCATGTCGAAGCGTCTCTTCTGGCTCATCGTGGCGATGTGTGCCGGAGGACTTATCGTCCTGGCTTCTTCCAGCGTCGTTTCCGCGACGCGTCAGTTCGGTTCCGCTTCGTTCTACTGGGTCCACCAACTGCTGTTCGGCATCCTGCCGGGCGTCGCGCTCATGCTGGTGTTCTGGCGTATCGATTACCGGCGCTGGCGTCCGTTCGCCCTGCCGCTGCTGTTCGCCGCGCTTGCGCTGATGGTCCTCGTCTTCGTGCCGTCGTTGGGATTGCGGCTCAAGGGTTCCACGAGCTGGCTCGATTTCTTCGGCGTCAGCTTCCAGCCGGCGGAAGTGCTGAAACTCGCGCTGGTCATCTATCTTGCCGCGTGGCTCGGTGAGAACCAGGAGCGCATCAAGCGGGTCTCGCTCGGACTTCTGCCGTTCGTCATCATCATGGGATTCATCTCGGTGCTCCTTGTCCTGCAACCGGACCTGGGCACGCTCGGTCTGGTGATGATCATCGCCGGCGGCGTCTACTTCATCGCCGGGGCTCCCCTGAAACAGGCGTTCGCGCTCATCTGCGTGGCGGTCGTGCTCATCGGCTCGGTCGCCGCGTTCTCGCCGACGCGATGGAGCCGCATCACGACGCTGCTGAACCCGACGGCGGACACTCGCGGCGCCGGCTGGCAACTCAATCAGTCGCTCATCGCGATCGGTGCGGGTGGTTTCTGGGGCGTCGGCTATGGCCAGAGCACGCAGAAGTTCGGGTTCCTGCCCGAGCCGTTCGGGGACTCTATCTTCGCGGTATTGGTGGAAGAACTCGGGTTCGTCGGCGGAGCCGTCACCATCGGCCTATTCGTGTTGCTGGCGCTGATGATGCTGCGGGTCGCGCGGCGTGCGCCCGATCCGTTCGGGAGCCTCATCGTCGCGGGCATGCTCATCTGGATCATGGCGCAGGCGGCCGTGAACATGGCCGCCGTCACGGGTCTGGTGCCGCTCACCGGCGTGCCACTGCCGTTCGTCTCATACGGCGGTACGTCGATGGTGTCCATGCTCGCGGGCCTCGGCATCGTGCTGAACATCGCAAAACACGCGTAGTTGACGTTATGAAGGATTTGATGTACATAACGACCACTGGCACCCGCCAGCGGTCGTTCACAACGCCCACCAGGGCACACGGAGCGTGACCCATGTTCGAGACAGCCAAGACGCAATCGCTTGATGAGCTCGTTACTTCCATCCGGTTTGCTTCTGCACGGACGAATCCATACCTGCTGTTCTCCCGCAACGGCCTGCGGGAAGTCCGCCAGGCCTGCCTGAAGGCGACGCAGGACTGGTACCTGGACCACCGGGACGCCGATGCGGTGGAAGCCATCGCGACGTCGCTCCGCGCGCAGGAGGACCCGCTGTGGCAGGAATACCTGCAGGCGTACCTCTTCTGCCGCGGCGGCCGGGATATCAGCCAACGGGCACTCCGGTTCTTCCTGGAACAGTGGCCGACGAAGGATCCCGAGACGCTCCGGTTCCGTTCCAAGGCCTTGTGCAGCCGCATGGGCCGGGCCATCATCTTCCACGAATCGGACATCTACGACATCGGCAGGCCCTATCTGGATGCGGAGATCGTGTCGTTCTCCCACCACTGCGGCCAGTTCAACTTCTACCAGAACGACGAGTGGTACCGCTTCGAGCGCGCGACGAAGGTCGCGATGCAGGCAAACGACTCGTCGGTGTTGGACGTGCTGCGGCACATCGCGCACCTGTACCGGCCGAGGATGAAGCCGTTGCTGGTCACCTGGGTTGCGACGGACCAGATGTTCTTCCCCATCATCCGTGAGCAGCACCTGGTGTTCATCCGCGGCGCCATCCGGCGTTTGGAGTCGGCCCGCCGCAAGGCCGACCGCAGTTCGTGACGAAAGCGCCTCCCTTCGGGGAGGCGCGCTTTCATCCGTCCGGCAGCTTGACAAAGAAGCCTAGAAATGCTATCATGAATACGAGCCTGGAGCTACCACAACCCGTGGTAAGCCCAGCAGGACAGCTCTCTGAAAACGGAGGATGCCATGCAGATTGCCTACAACGTTCGGTTCGAAGCGCGTCACAAGACCGAGTTCTCCACCGACTTCGAGCGCACTGTCACCGTGGAGGACAACCACTACACGCGACACATCGTCATCCACATGATGCACAGCTGCGGATGCTGGACGTGCAAAGAGCGGGTCCAACAGCTCCTCAATGGCCTCGTCAGGAATCTGGTTCCCTTCAATTGGAACGGCGAGGAAATCATTGTGGGCTTCCCTCTTGGTAAGAAGTACCCCGAGCTCAAGGAGTTCATCGAGGAGAAGTTCCAGTGCCGCGTCATCAGCATGGTGAGGATCATCCCAGCGTAGTTCGTTCGTTCCCCGTCACAGGTCGTAAGTCCTCGGCATCCCGATCGGTCTCATGAACGATCGGCGAATCTGCCGGGAAAAGACATTATGTCAGCGGACCTGCGACACCCGTGTGGCAAGCGCCACACAGCACAAGACCCCGATACACCGGGGTCTTTGTAGTTCATGGAGCCGAACAACTATTTCTTGCCCAGGCGTTGGAGCGCCTTGCGGACGCGGTCCGACAGATCGGCCGCGTCGCCGACATCGTGGAGGGCGTCTTTGGCCTGCGTCTGCGAGTAGCCCAATGCCATGAGCGCCTCCAGTGCCTGTGCCTCCTCGTCCAACCGGCCCAGGTCGGAGCCGGTCGTTTCGATGTAGTCCAGTTTGCCGGCGAGCTCCACCACGAGCCGCTGGCACGTCTTGGTGCCCAGGCCGGATATCTTGCGCAGTGCCTGCGGGTCTTCGGCGGCGACGGCTTCTTTCAGGTGCCGCGGTTCCACTGTGGACAGCACCTGCATCGCCGTCTTCGGGCCCAGTCCGGACACGGAAATAAGGGCCTTGAACAGCTCCAAGTCGTCGGGTTTGGTGAACCCGTAGTAGTCGAACGTGCCCTCGCGGGGGTTCATTTTGGAGTACACGAAGAACTTGACGGGACCCTGGATATTTGTTAGACTGGCCAGTATTTTAGGGACCATAGTGATGGGGTACCCCAGGCCCCCGGCAGCGATAATGGCGGACCGATCGCCCACATGCTGCACCATCCCTTCGATGAATCCGATCATAACGGCAGTATGGCGCATTTCCGCCTCAAATCAAAGTTCCAGCCGTCCGGTGACCAGCCGGAGGCCATCGCCAAGCTCGAAGCGGGGCTGAAACATGGCGTCAAGAAC
>DATJZE010000050.1:0-5915 GCA_035499235.1 Minisyncoccota bacterium
TAGGTCGCGACGTTCACGGTGCAGTTCGCGGTGCGAGTACCGTAGTACGAGTCGTAGCTCGAGACGGTGACCGTGTAGGTCCGCGTGGATCCCGACGTGTTGTAGAAGCGGGTCGTGAACGAGGAACCGGAACCCGCGTTCGGGTTGCCTTCAGGCGCGCTCCACGTGTAGGTGCCGTTCCCGCCCCAGGCGTACAGCGTCACGTCCTGTCCGTACGAGGACCAGGTCTGGCTCGGGGAGCACTGCAGGGAACCCGGGTACGGAGGGTACGGGGTGTAGGTCGGGTACGGGTACGGAGCCGGCGTCCAGGTCGGCTGAACGGGGTACACCGTCACCGAGCACGTGGTCGTCTGCGTACCGTCCGTCACGGTGACCGCGTAGGTCTGCTGGGACGAACCATAGTTCCAGAACGTCGTGCTGAAGCTGGTACCGCTGCCCGTGGACGGAGAGCCGTTCGGCGCCGACCACGTGAACTGGTTATAGGGGTACGAGTAGGATCCGCCGGTGTAGTAGGCATTGAACGTCACCTGCTGGCCCGACGTCACCGAAGAAGCGGACCCCCAGCACGACAGGGTACCCGGGTACTGGTAGTAATCCGCATGGGCCGGAGCGGCGAAGGCGACACCGACCAGGGACGCCAGGACCACCGCAACGAGCCCGCCCAACATGATGTGTTTACTCATAATGAAGCTATTATACCACGCCTAATAACGATAAGTCAATAGCACATTCCGAAGTGGAATGCAAGGTGTTCTGACGCACTGTGTGCCCTCGGTAGGAATCGAACCCACATCACAAGCTCCGCAAGCTTGTGTCCTATCCATTGAACGACGAGGGCGTGAGCCGCGTTCGGAAACGAATTGTATCACGAAACCGTCTTGCCGGCAACTCAATCCTTCCGAAGCCACCGATCATAGAACGGCACCGGATGTTCGCCCTCGGGCACGAACCGCGAGAGCGTCGCGTGCACTTCCTGGGGATCCGTATCACCGAGGGGAAGTCGGAGCCGCGGCATGTGCCAGGACTCGGTATGGACGCTCAACTCGTGACTGCCGTCAGGCATGCGGTGGACCTCGAACGAACGCAGGGTCGCGTGCGGGAACGAGTGTCCGTTCATGACCAGCCCCTTGTGATCGATGGAAACCGAGATCGGGCGCGCCAGACGTTCCCGGAGCTCCCAGGTCCCGATGCACACCGCGAACGTCGCCAACACGAGCCAACTGGACTGCCAGAAGGCCACGGCGGCTCCGATGACGCTCATGGCTCCCATTGCCCAGTAGTGACGGCGCCATGCGCGCGACGAGAGTCGCGTCTGCGCCTCCCACGCTAACGTTCCCTCGGCGGAACCACGTGGCTCCTCACTGGCCGCGGGAATGATATCTGGTTCGGGCGTATTGCGCAGATCAAGTACGTCGCTCATGCCACCATCATATACCACCGGTGCGGTGAGGGAAGGATTCGAACCTTCGATACGGTTTCCCGTATAGCGGTTTTCAAGACCGCCGCCATAGACCACTCGGCCACCTCACCAACGGGCGGAAGCGGGAGGATTCGAACCTCCGATGGGGTTACCCCCATGCCACATTTCGAGTGTGGTGCCTTCAACCACTCAGCCACGCTTCCCGGCGGCCTATTGTACCATCATTCCGCACGTTTCGCAAACATGCTATAGTGAGCGTGTTCATTCCACGGGAGGTGCCCATGGCACGTGTGCTGTTCTGGGCTTGTCCCGAATGCCGCGGCGACCTCGACGTCCCGCCGGAGCCGACGATCCGCTGCGTCGGCTGCGGATGTACGCTCGATGGGTGGGCGCGTCGTCTCCCTCAGAAGGCGACGGTTCAGGGGATGATGTTCCCTGACGCGTTCTACGAGCGGCTGGCCTTCATCGACGACCCCTCCTGACGGAGGGGCCGTTCTCGTATCAGTAGTAGATCTCCTTGCGGGGAGGGGATTTGACGATGATGTCGAACGCCTCCTGCGCGGTGTCCACGATGTGGTAGAGCTTCGCATCCGTCTCGTCGATGGTCTGGTACTTCGCCAGCACGGTCTCGCGGATGTATTGGTCCAACGGGTTCCAGAAATCCTTTCCGACCGCGATCATCGGCACCGACTCGCGGTCGATCTTGTGCGTCTGCACCAGCGTGATGAGCTCGAAGAACTCATCCAGGGTCCCGAACCCGCCCGGGAAGAACACGTACGCCTGCGCGGTGTAGAACAGCATCACCTTGCGGACGAAGAAATAGTAGAAGGGCTGCGCGTGCGTGATGTACGGGTTCATGCGCTGCTCGAACGGCAGCTTGATGTTGATGCCGATGGACTCGCCACCCGATTCGTACGCGCCACGGTTGCCGCCCTCCATGATGCCCGGCCCGCCTCCGGTCACGACGCCGATCTTCGCTTTCGCCAATAACGCGCCCAGAGCGCGCGCTTCCTGATACCATTTATTGTCTTCGGTGAACCGCGCGGACCCGAGGATGGAGACCGTGTTCTTGTAATCCGTGATGAACTGCCAGCCGTCCACGAATTCCGCCATGATGCGGAACACGCGCCAATGGAAACTGGACCGGAAATCCAGCGGCATCTCAGACTCCTCCTCGCCCCACGGGAGTTTGGACGCCGGAAGATTGAGCTTTCCCTTCAGTTCATCGGGAGGCATCGCCCTCCATTGTACCACACGTGTGGACCGTACCGGACTCGAACCGGTCACCTCATCCATGCCATGGATGCGCTCTACCAGATGAGCTAACGGCCCGTAGAACGTTGAAACTATAGCAGAAAAATGATATTATCGCAAGGTAGCAACGCCCCCGTAGCTCAACGGATAGAGCAATCCCGTCCTAAGGGAAAGATGGAGGTTCAATTCCTTTCGGGGGTACAATACATCCTGTGGAGATACATCCTGAAGTCAGGACGATCCTGAAGACCCTGGAAGACGACGGCCACCGCGCGTACACGGTGGGCGGGTGCGTGCGCGATCTTTTGATGGGACGTCCCCCGACGGACTGGGACGTCGCCACGGACGCGTCGCCTGAACAGCTCCAGAAGCTGTTTCCTGACAGCTTCTACGACAACGCGTTCGGCACCGTCACCATCAAGACCCGTTCCGAGGATCCCATCGTATGGACCGTGCAGGTGACGCCGTTCCGTACCGAGGGCACCTACTCCGACAAGCGTCATCCTGACACGGTGGCGTTCGCCAAGACCATCGAAGAGGACCTGTCGCGGCGCGACCTCACCATCAATGCGATGGCGATGGGGTTGGACGGTATCCTCGTGGACCCGTACGGCGGCCATACTGATCTGGATGCCAGGCTCGTGCGCGCGGTCGGTGAAGCATCTGAACGGTTCGCCGAGGATGCGCTCCGGATGATGCGCGCCATACGGTTCGCGGCGACGCTGGACTTCGCCATCGAAGACCGGACGCTCAAAGCCATCACCGAACATGCCCCGGACATCGCCGCCATCTCGCCGGAACGCGTGCGCGATGAACTGACGAAGACCATCGATGCGCCGCGCGCCGCGCAAGGCATCCAGCTCTTGGAGGACGTCGGGCTTTTGGCGTTCATCATCCCCGAGTTGCGCGAAGGCATCGGCGTGGAGCAGAATCTCCACCACGTCTACACGGTGTGGGAGCACAACCTCCGCTCGCTGGACTACGTCGCGCGCAAGGGCTATTCGTTCCCGGTCCGCATGGCGGCCTTGCTGCATGACGTCGCGAAGCCGCGCACCAAACGCGGCGAGGGCAGGCACTGCACGTTCTATGCCCACGACGCCGTCGGAGCGAAACTGACGCGCGCCATCATGGACCGGTTGCACTATCCGCGCGAGGTGTCCGACCGCGTCGTGCGGCTCGTGCGGTACCACATGTTCTACTACAACGTGGGCGAGGTCACGGCGTCGTCGGTACGGCGTCTGTTGGCGAACATCGGGCCCGAGAACGTGGACGACCTCCTGAAGCTGCGTGAAGGGGACCGCATCGGCTCCGGCACGCCGAAGGCCGTGCCCTACAAGCTGCGCCACCTGAAGTACATGATCGATAAAGTGTCGAACGACCCCATCTCGGTGAAGATGCTCCGCGTGGACGGCACCGACATCATGACCGGCTTGGAAATCCCGCCCGGACCCAAGATCGGCCTCATCCTGAACACGCTGTTGGCCGAAGTGCTCGACGACCCGTCGAAGAACGAGCGGGACATGCTACTGGCGCGCGCCCGCGAACTCAATGGATCGTCAGCGACCGATCTTCAGAACGCGTTGGAACGGATCGAGAGGGCCCGCGACGAAGAAGACAAGGAGCGCATGAAGAAGTTCTACGTGTAGCGACGGTTGGCAATCGTGCGGGTCTGTGGTACAATCCGCGAGCTTCGGGGCGTAGTATACCGGTAGTACGTATGATTCGGGTTCATAAAGACCGGGTTCGATTCCCGGCGCCCCGACCGAGAAGTTAACAGGGCCCATAGCTCAGCTGGTAGAGCGCCGCATTCGCATTGCGGAGGTCAGGAGTTCGAATCTCCTTGGGTCCACATCGTGGAACGCATCCTCGCCGGTCTCAACGACAAGCAGATCGAGGCCGTCAAGGTACCCGACGGTCCGGTGTTGGTCATTTCCGGACCCGGGTCCGGCAAGACGCGCGCGCTCACGCACCGCATCGCCTGGCTCATCGCCAACGGCACCGACCCGGAGTCGATCCTGGCGGTCACGTTCACCAACAAGGCCGCCGGCGAGATCCGCGAGCGCGTCCATAAGCTTCTGGGAGGGAAGGGCACCAAACCGACCGTCGGGACGTTCCATGCCGTCGGCCTGCGCATCCTGCGCCGGGAAGCGAAGAAGATCGGATACGATCCCAACTTCACCATCCTTGATTCCGCCGACCAGCAGACGCTGATGAAGCGGGTGCTCGCATCGCTGGAAGCGCGCAAGGAGCTGTCCCCGGGCGCCGTACTCGCGAAAGTACAGGAGCTCAAGACGGCGCTCACGGCGCCCGAGCAGTTCAAACCGTCCAACTTCATGGAGAGCATCATCGCGCGGGCGTATGCCGGGTACCAACGCGAACTCAAGCGCATGAACGGCGTGGATTTCGGGGATCTGGTGATGCTGCCGGTGCGGCTCTTCCAGGAACATCCCGCCGTGCTGGCACACTATCAGAAGCAATGGCACCACATCCTCGTGGACGAGTATCAGGATACGAGCCACGACCAGTACACGCTCATCCGACTGTTGGCATCGCAGCACCGTAACCTGTTCGTCATCGGCGACGACGCGCAGTCCATCTACCGGTTCCGCCAGGCCGACATCCGGAACATCCTGAACTTCCAGAAGGACTACCCGGAGGCGAGAATCGTCCTCTTGGAGCAGAACTACCGGTCAACGAAGAACATCCTCGCGGCGGCGCAGGCGGTCATCTCGCACAACAAGGCGCAGATCCCCAAGGACCTCTGGACCGAGAACGACCAGGGAAGACCCGTCGAGGCCGTGGAGTGCGCCAACGAGCAGCACGAGGCGCGGTGGCTGGTAGAAACCCTGCAATCGCTCGGCCGTGACCGTTACGCGCTCTCGGACTGCGCCGTGCTCTACCGCACCCACGCGCAGTCACGCGCATTGGAAGAGGGTCTGGTGCGGGCGGGCGTGCCGTACCGCATCGTCGGCGGCATCCGGTTCTATGAGCGCCGCGAGATCAAAGACGTCCTCGCGTACCTCCGCGTCATCAATAATCCCGCCGATAGCGTGAGCTTCGAACGTATCGTGAACGTGCCGCCGCGCGGCATCGGCCGCGCCACGCTGGCGAAGAACGGCCCGGCCGTCCAAGAGTTCAATTCGCTGCTTTCGGACCTGCGGGCGATAGCCACCCAGAAGACCGTCTCGTCGCTCATCCGCGACATCCTCCGTGAGACCCACTACGAACGGTACCTGGCGAC
>DATJZE010000051.1:0-2268 GCA_035499235.1 Minisyncoccota bacterium
ACAGCGTGCTTGTCGCCGGAGTGTGCACCGCGTCAGTCCTCGCCTTCCTGGTGTTCTTCGGCGGTCTCGACGTCGCCGCGGGCTACCGCGAGGCATTCCACGCGGCAGAGTACCTGCAGAAGAACGAGCTCATGTTCCGCACCGACGCGGCGCTCATGAGCCAGTTCATCAACGCCTTCCGACCGTCCAGGGAGGACGTGCAAAAAATCCTCTTCAAGGCGGCGCTGGGAGTCCTCGAAGCGCACAATGCGAAGGAGGACTTCTACCACAGAGGGCTCCAGTACGGTCCGTCAGGTGACCCGGAAGAGCGGTTGTCTGCGATGGACGCGGAGTTCCTGACCAGAACGGCGGCCCTCGAGGATGAGGTCAAGTGTAATCTCGTGGAGTTCCGGCGGCTTCGCGATCTCGCCGTTCGTTGTTCGGGCTACGTCATGCCCGAATCCTGGAAGGAGTACGTGTCCGAATCCGCGCTGCAGTAGCCGTAGGGGACGACGAGAGTCGTCCCCGTTTTATTTTCCGATGAGGATCTCGACCACGTCGCCGTCTTGGACGACGTAATCCTTGCCGACGGTGTGGACGAGCCCCTTGTGCTTGGCGGCGGCGTGTCCGCCCGCATCCAGCAGCGTTTTCCAGTTGATGACCTCGGCGCGGATGAACAGCCGCTCGAAATCGGTGTGGATGGCGCGTGCCGCATGCGGGATGAGGTCTCCCGTGCGGCATGTCCACGCGCGCGTCTCATCCGGTCCCGTGGTCAGAAACGAGATGAGCCCGAGCGTCTCATAGGCGGTTCGGATGAGCCGGTCCAGACCGGATTCGGGCAGACCGAGCTCGGCGAGGAACTTCGCCTTCTCGTCGTGCGCCATCTCGGAGAGTTCCAGTTCCATCTTGTTGCACATCACGACCCAGTGCGACCCGCCGACGGCTTTGAGGATATCGCCCATCGGCTTCCATTCCTCGGCCAGCTGGGCCTCGGACACATTGAAGACATAGATGAACGGCTTGTCGGTCAGGAGGTTCATGGCGTGGATGATGGGTTTCTCCTCCTCGTGGAGCGACAGCGTGGAGACCAGCCGCCCCTTCTGAAGCTCGCCGGCGACGCGTTCCAACAGCGGCACTTCGGCTTTGGCGGCAGCGTCGTGCGACATCTTGTGCTTGGAGGTTTCCAGCCGCTTCACCACGGTGTCCAGGTCCGCGATGACGAGCTCGGCGTTGATGATGCCGATGTCGCGCAGGGGATCCACCGTCTCATGCACATGGGTGATGTCGCGGTCCTCGAACGCGCGGACGATTTCCACGATGGCATCGGTCTCACGGATGTTGGACAGAAACTTGTTGCCCAGTCCCTCGCCCTGTGCGGCGCCTTTGACCAGCCCCGCAATGTCGGTGAACTGGACCGTCGCATAGAGCTTCTTGGCGGACTTGGACAATGCCGCGAGCTTGTCCACGCGCTCGTCGGGAACCTCCACGACGCCCACCGTCGGCTCGATAGTGGTGAAGGGATAGTTCTGGATATCCACCTTCTTGTTGGTGATGGCAGTAAACAGCGTGGACTTGCCCACGTTCGGTAAACCCACAATTCCGATGGAGAGTGCCATGGCGGACCTAGTATAATGATTCTATGGATGCAGTAAATCCCGCGGTGTTCCGTGCCTACGACATCCGGGGGGTGTACGGGGAGGATTTCGATGCGACGTTCGCACAGCGCCTAGGCCGTCATCTGGCGGCACATCTGGGAGGCGGCACGATGATCGTCGGCCGCGACGGCCGCGCCACAAGCCCCGTCATTGCCCATGCGGTCGCCGACGGATGCATGTACGCCGGGTCGCACGTCGTGGATATCGGCGAAGTGTCCAGCCCGCAGTTCTACTGGGCAGTGCGGTCACTGGGCGCGGCCGGCGGCATCATGGTGACCGCCTCGCACAACCCGAGCAGCGACAACGGCTTCAAGGCGGTCGCGCGACACGGGGAACTGCTGGATGTGCTGGGCGGCCACGAGCTCCGGCAGATCTACGACTCGCACGGGGGCGCGCACGGCGCCGGCGGCGCGCTGGAGACGCGCGACGTCATCGGTGACTATGCTGCGGCGGTCGCCTATGCCGCCGATTGGCGTGGCGGCACCGAACTGGCATGCGCCATCGAAGCTCCGCGTCCGGTATCGCGAGTGCTGGAACGGCTTGGTCCCGTGGCGCCTGACGACGGGTTCGCTGCGCGATTCGATGCGGACGGCGACCGCGTCACGTTCTTCGACCACGGCCGGGCGCTTCCCGC
>DATJZE010000052.1:0-4435 GCA_035499235.1 Minisyncoccota bacterium
CAGCAGAATGCGAGCAGGTCCTTATCGTCCGGATCCTTCCGAAGGTCCGGCCGGTCGGTCTGGTACTTCTCCATCGCCTCGGCGTACGAGATGCGCGGGAACGGGATCTCCTGGATGCGTTTGTCCGGGAAGCATGTCTTCACAAGGTCGATGAGGACCGCTTCGTTGACCGCCATCACATCCTCGCGGTTCACGAAGCTCATTTCCATGTCCAATTGCGTGAACTCCGGCTGGCGGTCCCCGCGCGTGTCCTCGTCGCGGAAGCATCGTGCGAACTGGAAATACCGTTCCACTCCGGCGACCATCAGGAGCTGCTTGTATTGCTGCGGTGACTGGGGCAAGGCGAAGAATTTCCCCGCGTACAGCCGGCTGGGTACGACGTAATCGCGCGCGCCTTCGGGCGTGGACTTCGTCAGTATGGGCGTCTCCACTTCGATGAAATCGTGATGCGACAGCACGGTACGGACATGGAGCGCAGCGGTATGACGCGCGGCGATGTTGCGGGCCAGCCGAGCTCTGCGGAGATCCAGGTACCGCCATTCCTGCCGCGCGTCTTCGCCGACCTCGTATCCGTCGGTCTGCAAAGGAATCTGCGGAGTCGTGGCTTCGGCCAGGATCTCCAATTCGTGCGGCTCGAATTCCACGTTGCCGGTCGGGATGTCCGGATTGCGCATCTTCTCGGGGCGCTCCTTGACCAATCCTTTGATGCGGATGACCCACTCGTCGCGGAGTTTCTGTGCGTCGTCGTAGCCCGCCGTCTTCGGCGAGAACACGACCTGGATGATGCCGGTGCGGTCGCGCAGGTCCACGAACACGAGCTTGCCGTGGTCGCGGCGGTTCGCGACCCAGCCGAACAGCTCCGCTTCACGTCCGGCCATGTCGCGCGTCTGGATGACCGATGTCTCCTTCATGCGGGTATCGTAGCACTGACGCGGAAAAAAGAAAAACCGGGTTGATGAAGGCCCGAAACGATGGTATACTGTGCACCGACCGCCCGTAGCTCAGCTGGTAGAGCTGCTCCCTTTTAAGGAGACGGTCGCAGGTTCGAGTCCTGCCGGGCGGACACGATGGTCAAACGGCTCACGGGATGAGCCGTTTGACTTTATGAATGTTATTCGTTACAATATTTTCGGAGGTGAGCGTGTCCAAAGCAGGAGTCGTGCAGGTTCCCAACTACGCGACCGAGCGTATCCTGGCGGCGATAGCCACCATCCCCACCGAGGAGTTCGGCTTCGCCGACGTGTACCGGCAGGTTTCCGACCTGCGGGTCGGTACCGTTCGGGCCATCCTCTGCTTCAAAGCTCGCCAGGGCGGCCTGACCCGGGTCGATCGTGGACGCTACCGCAAGGGCGGGACCAAGCTCCCGCAACAGCACCTACCGATGGCCATCATCGCCGAGGCGGTCTGGGCGGTGCTCTACACGAACACCGAGCGGAAGTTCATGCGCCTGACGGAAGTCGTCGGCGAGGCCGAGACATTCATCGGTCGGCCCGGCGTGAGCATCTACTTCGGTGTCAACGGGGTCCTGTCCCGCTGGTTCTACGACGGTTATTTGGAGCGTGTCGGGAAGTACCACGAGTACGGATACCGCCTGAAGTCCGACACGACCGAGCGGCCGGTATGCCGCCACTAGCTCCGCCCACCAACGGGCTCCCTCACCGGGAGCCCGTCTTATTATTTCTTCGCCAACGCTTTGGCGATGAGTTCCTTGAGTTCCGTGCGGTCCGGCGCGGAGGTCAGCGTGGCCTCCTTCTTTTCCTGCACGGCCCGGCCCCTGAAATCCACGGGGCGTCCTCCCTTGAGCGCCTGCAGGGATTGACGCTGCTTGCCGGGCGGATGCACCCCTAATTTCTCCCGCTGCACATTGGAGAATCCCATCGGCTTCGGCGTCGGACGCGGTTCTTCGCGGTGCGGCCGTTCGGGCTCAGGGATCGGCTCACGCCATTTGGATATCTCGGCTTCCACGTCGGCCCGCGGCCGGGCATACATGCTGCGCGAATACTCCACCACCTCGGTACGGAACGATTGCGGCGGTTTGGCGATGGTGTCCATCGTCATCGCCGAGAACGCGTGGCTCGTGACGCCGTCGATCATCAGCTTCAGGTAGATCTGCCGGAACCCGAGATTCACCAGGTCGGTCGCCTCGAATTCCGGCGCGAACTCCTGTTCCAGCAGCTCGGCGTCGTCGGCACCGATGCGGAACGTGATGATGGTGCCGACGTTGCCGAACACCGCATCGGCAACCGCCTCATCCAGCTGTTTCACGTATTGATGCGCGACGACGAGCGACAAATTGAATTTGCGGGCTTCCGACAGGACGGAGGCCAGCGATGCCGTCGCGAAGTTCTGGAACTCGTCGATGATGAGGGTGAAGTCCGGCCGCTCGTGCCGCGGCACGTCAACGCGACTCATCGCCGCCAGCTGGACTTTGGTGATGATCATCGCGCCCAAGAGGCGCGAGGCGTCCTCACCGATGCGGCCTTTGGAGATGTCCACGAGGATGATCTTCCCCTCGTCCATCGCGCGCCGCATGTTGAAGCTCGTGTGCACCTGTCCGATGAGGTTGCGGATGAGCGGGTTGGACACGAACTGTCCGATCTTGTTCTGAATGGCCGCGGTGGCCTCTTGCGCATAGCGGTCGTTGTACTTGGCGAACTCGGTGGTCCAGAAGGCCCTGACCTCCGGATCGGTGACCTGCTCGATGATCTTCCTTCGGTATTCCTTTTCGGCCATCATGCGGTTCACGCCCAACAGCGTGGACCCCTCGGCCTCCAGGAGCGCCAGGATGGTGTAGTTCAAAATATATTCCATGCGGGCGGACCACTGATCCACCCAGATCTTCTTGAAGACCGCCATCATGCCGTCGGCCACCAGGTGGCGCTGGTCGAAGTCCACCTTCTCCATGACGTTGAACGCCACGGGGAACTGCATGTCCGCAGGGTTGATGTAGATGACGTCTTTGACGCGATGCTCGGGGATGTAGTCCAGGATGTCGTTGACGATGTCGCCGTGCGGGTCCATGAAACACAGCCCGCGGCCGTCCTGGATGTCCTGGATGGCGAGGTTCTTCAACAGCTCCGACTTGCCCATGCCGGATTTCCCGATGACGTACATGTGACGCCGCCGGTCGTCGATGCGGATGCCGAAATTCGTCTCCGTGCCGCGGAATTCCGTCCGGCCGAACAGGACCACGGCGTCGTCGGGTGATGCTTCAGGCATGGTGGTCGGGCCTCGTCGGCAATATGGCGGGCGGCTGGCCTTTCTTTGCCTGCACGCGCGGCATCAGGGGCGCTTTCACGTTCAGGCCGGGCAGGTGCCAGAGGGTAGCCAGCTCTTCAGTCGTCAGGATGCACAATTTCTCCGCCTTGTGCTGGTTGAAATCCTCGTGCGAGAACAGCCGCCCCCGGTATGCGTTGAAGACGGTCCGTTTCTTTTTGGCGGCGCGCTCGGATGCGAAGAACCCGACGTCCGACGGGAACATCCACTTCAGCACGCCCTTATCGCGCGTCGTGGCGGGCTTGAAGCTGTTCATGTTGGTGTAATACAGCTGCTTGAACATGGACGTGACGCCCGAAATACGCGACCCGTCGAACGCATCCTTGGGCGCGATATAGACCAGGCGGATGCTCGACTTGAACGCGAGCTTCGCCAGTTTGAACTCGATCGACTCGAGCACCTTGCGTTCGGAAGCGGTGAGCTTCTGCAGGTTGAATTCGTTCTTTTCCTCTTTCTTCTCTTCCTTCTTCTCGCCGGCCAAGAGCCAATCGATGGGCGCGAACATGAAATCCAGCGGCGGTTTCGTCTTCTCCTCTTTTTTGCCCTTCATCTTCTCGACGAGCTTGACGCTCTTCGGGTCCTTCGACCAGTCCCCGCCGGTGGCGCGGATGACATACTGCAGCCAGAGCCGCTCGCCCGGCCGGAGCGCCGACATCGTTTCCATCAGCGGCGCGAGCGGATCGATGCGCGCATATTCATCCTTGCCGCCCGCTTCTTCGAATTCGATGTAGGTCTTGATGGGGTAGGCCTGTTCCTTGGTGAACTCCAGTTCAGCGCCCGACAGGTCGTACTGCGAGAGGTCCAGATCGGCCGGCAGGTCGTCCACATAATCCGGCACCATCCGGATCTCGGCTTCGGGGTACTGCGCGAAGATGGTCGATTCCACGATGGCGCGCTGGTCTTCCTGGCAGCGGATATAGAAATGCGTTTCACCACCGTTGGAGACGATCTCGAACGAGAACGAAACCGGTATCTTGCCCTGGAAGAACTGGCTCTTCCAGCCGGTGCCGGGGAATCCCGCGTAGCTCGCGTGCAGACCGGCGAAGATGTTCTCGGCGGCTTTCGGGCTGGAGACCGGGACGTCGGGCGGCGGGATGACTTCAATGAGTACCCACTTCAGGCCAGCGATGAACGCGGCCCGCGTCATGCTCGCCCACTC
>DATJZE010000053.1:0-5267 GCA_035499235.1 Minisyncoccota bacterium
ACGCCATCGCGCCGCGGACCTTGCTCCGCAGTTCCGCCTGCTTGCCCAGCTCTACGGCGAGGTATTTGAAGTTTTCCGACAGCGTTCCCGACGTCTCACCGACGCGGACGAGGTTGATGAAGAAATCGCCGAAGATGTTCCGGTACCGCTCCATGCCGACCGACAGGTAGTTGCCGTTCCGGACATCGTTGATGAGCGAATCCAGGATGCGCAGGAACGGTTTCGATGTGGTCTGTTTCCGCAGGGCGTCCAGGGCGTCGAGCACCTGCATCCCCGAGCGCGTCATGATATCCATGTGACGCGCGAACAGCATCTTGTCCTTGGTGCTGAGCCGGAAGAACAGGTCGTTCAGTGAGGCCATGTCACTCGTGGATGACCCGCAGGATCTCTTCGATCGTGGTAAGCCCGGCGATGGCTTTCGTGAACCCGTCCTCCAGGAGCGTGACCATGCCGTTCTTGATGGCGATCTTCTTGACTTCGCCGGCATCCGCACGGCGCATGACGGCTTCACGGATGAAGTCGTTGACCTCGAGGATCTCATAGATGCCCATGCGCCCGAGATAGCCCGTGTCGTGACAGACGTCACATCCCTTGCCCTGGAAGAAATCGCGGTGGTCGTCCAGAAGCTCAGCGGGGATGGTTTCCTTCAGCGCAGCGAACTCGCCCTCGGTGATGCGACGAGGCGCCTTGCAATGCGGACAGATCATACGCACGAGACGCTGTCCCAACGCGACGTTCACCGTGGAAGCGACGAGGAACGGCTCCACTCCCATATCCAGCAGGCGAGGCAGGGTGGTCGCGGCATCGTTGGTGTGGAGAGTCGCCAGAAGTTTGTGGCCCGTGAGCGCGGCGTTGACCGCAATGGATGCCGTCTCCTCGTCGCGGATCTCCCCGACCATGATGATGTTCGGATCCTGCCGCAGGATGGAACGCAGTCCGGTAGCGAACGTCAGACCGGTGCGGGTGTTCACCTGGATCTGGTCGATGCCTTCCAGCGAGTACTCGATGGGGTCCTCCAGGGTGATGATCTGTACCTCGCGCGTGCTCAATTCTTTCAGGATCGTGTACAGCGTCGTCGTCTTGCCCGAACCCGTCGGTCCGGTCGCCAGGATCATGCCGTACGGCGTCTGGACCGCGCGGCGGATCTTCTTGCGGTCGGCATCAGAGAAAGCGAGGTCATCGAGTGAGTTGATCGCGGTTTGCTCGGCCAACAGCCGCAACACCGCGTTCTCGCCGAAATACGTCGGGACGACCGATACGCGGACGTCGAATTGTTTGTCGGGATCCGTGATGCGCATGCGGAACCTGCCATCCTGCGCGGCCTGGTGTTCATCCGTGCGCATGCCCGCCAATACCTTGATGCGCGTGATGATGCCGGAGTGCAGGGACTTCGGGAACTTGAAGACGTCGTTCAGGATCCCGTCGATGCGCATCCGCGCGATGAACTCGTTCTCCACGGGCTCCATGTGGATGTCGGATGCCCGCGCGAGGAATCCGTAGGTCATCATGTCATCCACGAGCTTGATGATGGAAATCTGCGCCTCCGGCTGCTTGAGCGTCTCGGTCATCTCCGCCAACAGTTTCGTCGCGCGCACGGCGAGGTCTTGTCCGCCGGCCTGCAGACCCGTCGCGCGTTCCAATAACGTGGCCTTTGTGCCTTCCGTGGCGGCAGCAGCTGCCGGCGCCGGTTCCGGCGTTTTTCCGGTCACCAGCTCGATGGCACGGGCGACGATGTCGCTGGACGAGGTATCTCCCTTGATGAGGACATCCGACGCACCCAATTTCTTCGCGTGATCGTCATCCTCTTTGTTCTCGGCATTGAACAGCAACAACACCGGCACATCCGCCGATGCTTTGCGGACGGCTTCCAGCGTGGACCAGCCGTCCATTTCTCCGGCCAACGGCAGGTCGAGCAGGACCAGTGCCGGCGGAGATTTTTCGAGCGCCGCGATGCCGGTCTTGCCGTCCAAAGCGACGGTCGCATCCAGACCCTGATGAGACAGCCGCTCGGAAAGCAGCTGGGCCATGAAGAAGTTATCTTCGATGATCAGGACCTCCGTTGACTTACCCTTTGGCATCGAGCAGTTGCTGTATCTTCGTCACGATCTTCCCCAGATCTTCGCTCTTCTTCATGTAATCCATCGCACCCATCTCGCGGGCGAACTTCTGGTCGATCCAGGCGTTGATCTCTTCTTCCTCGCCGAAATTGGAGAGGAACACGACCTTCGTGTCCTTCAGAGCCGGGTCCTCCTTGATCTTGGTGACCGCCTCGGTGCCCGACATCACCGGCATGCGGACGTCCATCACGATGAGGTCCGGCTTTTCCTTCTTCGCCGTGTCGATGGCCTCCTGCCCGTTGGATGCGCTGACGACGCGCATGCCCGCGGCTTCGAGTTTGGTACGCAGGATGCTGATGATGTCCGGCTCGTCGTCAACGAGCAGGATCAGCGGTTGGGTTGAATCGCTCATAGTGCCTTCATTGTATCACAGGCAGTTCCATGATGAACGTGCTGCCCTTACCCGGGCCGGGGGACTGTGCCCAGACTTTACCGTGGTGCGCCTGGACGATCTGCCGGGCGATATAGAGCCCCAGCCCGGTCCCGGCGATCTCACGCGCGACCGACTCATCGCGCGAGAATTGCTCGAAGAGCCGCGGCAGGAGATCGGAGGGGATGCCACGCCCCGTATCCGTCACCGACACGTGGACCAACGTGTCCCCCTGCGGCATGACGGACACCGTGACGGAACCCGTCTCGGTGTACTTGATGGCATTGTCCACGAGGTTCTGGATGACCTGGCGCAGGCGGGTCACGTCGGCGTTCACGTTCCAGTGGCCGGCCAACGGAGCCAGCGAGAGCGCGAGGTGTTTGTGTCGGGCCAACTCCTGCATCTCGTCCACGACGGAAGCCACCAGTTGCCCCAGGTCGGCAGGTTCGAAGTGGTAATCGAGATGACCCTCTTCGATGCGGCGCAGGTCCAGGAACATGTTGACCAGGTCGATCATCCGGTCCGCGGAGAGCTTCATCTTCTCGGCGACGTCACGGACCTGATCGGCGACCGGACCGTAGCTGCCGTCCATGATGAGCGTGGCGTACCCCTTGATGACCGTCATCGGCGCCTTGATCTGGTGTGACGCGAACGACAAAAATTCGCTTTTCAGCCGGTCCAATTGGGTCAACTTGATATTGGCCGTTTCCAACTGCATCGTCAGCTCCTGCGTACGGTTCCGCGCCGATGCCGCGCGGATGGTCTGTCGGACCCAGACGATGCTGAACAGCACCGACACGCCGAACAGCACCCAGGGCGCATACGGGCCGAACACGGTGGCCGACGGTCCGAACGCGACGACGCCCGCGGTGAACACGAGCGCGAGCGACAACAACACGGTGACGAGTATCTGCGCCATCACCTATATTGTACCGCGTGGCGGCGATGCTACAATGCGACCATGCCTTCCGACCTGACGCAACGCAAGGGTGGTTTGGAGTCACTCGCCGAGGGGAGCCTTGAACCGGCCGGATATCCGTCCATAGACCAGCTCAACGGGGACTTCGTGCGGCGGATGGCGGAACGCGCCGTCAAGCGACGGCGCAGCCCGCAGGGAACTGATGCCGATGCGTTGGGAGCCATCGAACGGTTCGAAGAATCGTACAAGCGTGATTTCGTGAAATTCTGGGAGGCGCCGTCGCGCAAAATGACCGTGGACAAAGCAGCCGCAGAGGCGGCATGGCGCAAGGTCCAGCGCGCGGCCATGGACCGGTATACCCAGTTGCGGGACACCCCGCAGCCGCCCGAGCGGCCCGTCGGCACCGAAACACCCGCATTCATCGCCGATCCCGATTGGGCACAGTGGGAAAAGATGGCATTCAGCCCTGCAACCCTGGAACAGTTCAACGACGTGTTCGCGTCCGCGCTCGCCCATGTGGTCCACGACCGTTCAGTCAATATGCAGACCGCGAAGTCTTTCTATCAGGACAAACTCTTCCGGATGTATCTGAACGGATATCCCGACATCACGCCCGACGAGTTCGCGGCGACGCGCACCAACATCCAGCTGTGGCTGGACCAGCAGTGGAATGAGGTGCGCGCCAAAGCAGGCACGATGTCATGAACGCCGCGCTCATCATCCTCGGGGTCGTCATCATCGCGGTGCTTGTCGCCATCGTATGGCTGCTGCTGCGGCCGAAGCCGGAATCCAAACCGGACCAGTCGATGCTGATGCTCGCGCAACGTCTTGAGGGTCTGGAGCGGAGCATGGCCTTGCAGTTGGAGCAATCGCGGCAGTCCGCCGAGCGGAGCTCGCACACCGTCATGTCGCAGGTCCAGAGTTTCACCCGCGGGATGACGGAGCTTCAGGAGGCGGTCAAAGTCGTGCAGGAGAAGGTGCACGACGTCGTGTCGTTCCAGGACATCTTCAAATCGCCGAAACTTCGCGGCAACTGGGGCGAGTATTCATTGGAGAACGCGCTGACCCAATATTTCCCGCGTGCGGCGTGGGAACTCCAGCATCCCTTTTCGTCCGGTGAGGTGGTGGACGCAGTATTGAAGCTCCCGAACGGGCTCCTCGTCCCCATCGATTCCAAATTCAACTGGGAGAATTTCCAGAAGATGGCCGAGGCGGACAACGAGATCGCCAAAGACGGCTTCCGGAAGACGTTCCTCGGTGATGTGAAGAAGAAGGTGGACGAGATCGCCAAGAAATACGTCCTGCCGGGCGAGAACACGGCGGACTTCGCGCTCATGTACGTGCCCGCCGAGAGCATCTACTACGAGATCATCAACAACGTGAAGGAGGCGGACATAGCGGACTACGCCCGACGGTCCAAAGTCATCCTCTGCTCGCCCAACACGTTCTACCTCACGGTCAGCGCCATCCAGCACTGGTTCCATGACACGCAGTTCTCGCAGCAGACGCAGGCCATCATGAAGAAGCTCGGCACGGTCATCACCGATGCGGGCAAGCTTTCGGACGATTTCCGGAAACTCGGCGATCACCTCTCAGATGCCTCGTCCGCCTACGAACGGAGCGAGAAGAAGCTCGGCCAGCTCGTGGAACGGACCCAGAAGGTCATCGAACTCGGGGCGGAGGACGACAAGCGGTTGGAATAAAGAAAGGCGCCTGCGACCCCGAGGGGTGCAGGCGCGGCGGTCACGACTCCCTGAACTGCAGCGGCTCGGGGACGCCCAGGGGACGGATGCGGATCCTGATGCCCAGCACGCCGGATTCGTCGCGCGGGAACCCGATCACGGTCACTGCGTGCCGGGCG
>DATJZE010000054.1:0-9376 GCA_035499235.1 Minisyncoccota bacterium
CCACGGTGATCGCCTCCTTGTTGTAGATGTACACCCACTCGCTGTTATCATCGGCGAACGCATCGGGGTAGACCTGCTTCACCCGCGCTTCCGATCCCAGCTTCTTCGTGGCCTTCTTTGCCATCGTCGGCCCCTTCACGCGAACCGGATGTGCGGGACGAGGCGGCTGATGTCCTCCCGCGACAGGCAGGCGAAGCAGCTGCCACCCGCGGGCTCTACGTCTTTCAGGCCGGCATAGTGGCTCCGCCACGGCCGCTCGGGGAGATCCGCGAACAGCTTGCCGCCCACGACCTGGTAGCCGGTGTGCGTGGACAGGTCGCTGTTCGACTGGTCGGGGACCTCGCCCTCGAACGTGTGCTCGATGCGGTGTTCGGCGATGCCGTGCGCGTCGCATAGCGCGCATGTCCAGAACCTCATCTGTCGGATGTCCATGAACGCCTCCGGCACGCACGGTACGATGAATTTTCTTGAAACGCAAGGCGTTTTCTCGTATATTCAACAGACATGCTGGATTTCAAGAAGCTCGAGGAAGACGTCCTGAAGTTCTGGGAGGAGAACCATATCTTCGAGCGGTCGCTCAAGCAGCGCGAAGGCAACGAGCCCTGGGTGTTCTTCGAAGGACCGCCGACGGCCAACGGGAGCCCGGGAATCCACCACTTCATCTCGCGGTGCTTCAAGGACCTCTTCTGCCGGTACCAGACGATGAAGGGGCGCTACGTCCTGCGCAAGGGCGGGTGGGACACGCACGGCCTGCCGGTGGAGCTCCAGGTGGAGCGCGAGCTCGGGTTCACCAATAAGAAGGACATCGAGAAGTTCGGTGTCGCCGCATACAACAAAAAGTGCCGCGAATCGGTCTGGAAGTACAAGGCCGAGTGGGAGCGGTTCACGCACCGCATCGGATTCTGGCTGGATCTCAAAGACGCGTATGTCACGTACGAGACGCCGTACATGGAGTCGCTGTGGAACATTATCGCGCACGTGAACTCGCAGGGGCTTCTGTACCAGGCGCACCGCGTCGTGCCGTTCTGCACGCGCTGCGGCACGCCGCTGTCCAATCACGAAGTGGCGCAGGGCTACCGCAAGGTCACCGAGAACTCGGTGTACCTGAAGTTCAAAGTCACGAAGTCGTCCAAGAAGCTCGGCCTGCCAAAAAACACGTCCATCCTCGCGTGGACCACGACGCCGTGGACGCTGCCCGGCAATGTCGCGCTCGCGGTCGGCCCCGACATCCGCTACGCGCTGGTGGCAAAGGGCGATGAGCATTTCATACTCGCGGAAGAACTTGTGGAAAAGGTCATGGGCACACCGCTGAAGGCCGAGCGCACCTTCAAGGGCAGCGAGCTCGCCGGCATCACCTACGAGCCGCTGTTTTCGGTGCGTGCGCTCAAGAAGCCCAAGTCGTACAAGGTCTACGGGGCGGATTTCGTCACGACCACCGACGGCACGGGTGTCGTGCACACCGCGGTGATGTACGGCGAGGACGATTACCGGCTTGGCGTGGAAGTCGGCCTCCCGACGACCCACACCGTCACGGAGCAGGGGACGTTCACCGGCGTGTCGCGTGAGCTGGACGGGCTCTATGTGAAGGACGCGAAGACCGAAGCGCTGATTTTGGAGCACCTGAAGGCCAACGACAACCTCTTCGCGCAGGTTCCGTACGAGCACGACTATCCGTTCTGCTGGCGGTGCGACACGCCGCTCTTGTACTACGCCAAGGATTCGTGGTTCATCCGCATGTCGGAAATCAATAAGCAGATGCTCGCCAACAACGACAGCATCAACTGGGTGCCGAGCCACCTGAAGAACGGCCGGTTCGGCCAATGGATCGCCGAGGCCAAGGACTGGGCGTTCTCGCGCGAGCGCTATTGGGGGACGCCGCTTCCCATCTGGCGTTCCAAGGACAAGAAGCAGACGCTCGTCGCCGCATCGTTGGACGATCTGGAGAAATACCGTGCGACGAAGGGGAACACCTACTGGCTCGTGCGTCACGGTGAGGCGGAGAAGAACGTCCGGAACATCATCGACTCGGGCTCCGGCAGATCCGGACTCACCGGCACGGGCCGCGACCAGGCGCTGGCGACCGCAAAAGAATTGGAGCGCAAGCTGAGCGGAAAAAAACCGGTCATCGTCTCATCGCCATTGCCCCGGGCACACGAGACTGCCACGATCGTCGCCCAGTATCTCGGCGCGAAGTCCGCGACCGACCGGCGGCTCGCAGAAATCCAGCTCGGACCGTCGCTGGACGGATGTCATGACGGCGACTACCACGAGATGTTCCCCACGTACGCCGACAAGTTCACCAAACGGCCGCCGGAGGGCGAATCGCTCACCGACCTCCGCGCGCGGGTCTGGGAGATCCTGAAGGAACTCGAAGAGAAATACGACGGCAAGGACATCGTCCTGGTCAGCCACGAATATCCCATCTGGATGATCGCGGATGCGGCGAACGGTTGGAGTATGGCGGAGTCCGTCGCCGAGAAAGAGAAGCGCGGGAACGATTTCCTGCCGCCGGCAGGCATCGAGAAGATCATCGTTCGCAATCTGCCGCGCAATGAGGGCGGCGTCGTGGACATGCACCGTCCGTACGTGGACACCGTCACGCTCAAAATACCGGGCTCGCGCGCGGTGCTGACCCGCATCCCGGAGCTCTGCGACGTGTGGTTCGACTCGGGCGCGATGCCGTTCGCGCAATGGCACTGGCCGCTCGACAACACAGACGTGTTCGCGACGCAGTTCCCGGCGGACTTCATTTCCGAGGGCGTCGACCAGACGCGCGGATGGTTCTACACCCTTCTGGCCGTCGCCACGCTCATGGGCAAGGGCGCGCCGTACCGGAACATCATATCGCTCGGTCATGTCTTGGATGAGAAGGGCCAGAAGATGTCCAAGTCGCGCGGCAACATCGTGAAGCCGGATGACGTCATCGACGCGGTCGGCGCGGATGTGGTCCGGTGGTACTTCTACACGGTCAATGACCCGGGCGACTCCAAGCTGTTCTCCATGAAGGATGTGCGCGAGCGCATGACCGGATTCATGGGGACGCTCGCCAACTGCCTTCGGTTCTATGAGCTGTACGAAGGCGCTGACGCACACGGCGAACGGACCGAACTCGACCGTTGGGTGCTGTCGCGTCTGGCGGGGCTGATACACGATGTGTCGCAGCGCTTGGACGAATATGATCCGACCGCGGCGGCCCGGGCCATCGAGGCGTTCGTCGTGGAAGATTTCTCGCAGTGGTGGTTGCGCCGCAGCCGCAGGCGTGCCGATGCGCGGTGGCTGTTGCGGTACATCCTGCGCACCGTCGCGCTCCTGAGCGCACCGTTCATCCCGTTCGCCGCCGAGGACCTGTGGCAGAAGATCCGACAGTCCTCTGACCCCGTATCGGTCCATCTGGCGGACTGGCCGCGCACATCACACGAGGATCGCAACGAGAAGCTGGAAGAACGGATGGCCCGGGTTCGGGCGGACATCAGCGCGGGCCTGGCGATCCGCAAGTCCCAGAATATCCGTGTGCGGCAGCCGCTTGCATCGGTCACTATCCCTGGCACGGGTCTGGACGCCGATCTGGAGGCGCTCATCCGTGATGAGCTGAACGTCAAGAGTGTGCGCTATGCGCCGGGGGAAGTCTCACTGGACCTGAACATCACGCAACCGCTCAAGCACGAGGGTTGGGCGCGCGAAATGATGCGTGTCATCCAAGACCTTCGCAAGGAAGCGGGATTCAATGTGGGTCAGGAAGCGCTGGTCCGATGGCACACGGCGGATGCCGAGGCGGGAGGCGCCATCGAAACGTGGTCGGAGCTCATCGCGCGGGATACGAACTCGAAATTGGAACGGGGCGCGCAGGGAGCGTCGGGGAAGGCTTCCAAAGAGTTCGCACTGGAGCCGGGGCGGACGCTGGACGTCGTGGTATACTGACCGTATGACCGAGACTGCTGTGTTCGGGGGAGGGTGTTTCTGGTGCACCGAGGCGGTGTTCAACATGCTCCGGGGCGTGGTTTCGGTCATGCCCGGGTACGCGGGCGGCACGGTCGCGCACCCGACCTACGAACAAGTCTCGTCGGGCACCACGGGACACGCGGAGGTCATCAAATTCGAATACGATCCGTCCCAGATCAGTTATGACGATCTCCTGAACGTCTTCTTCGCGACGCACGACCCGACGACGGTCAACCGGCAGGGCAACGACGTCGGTCCGCAGTACCGCTCGGTCATCTTCTTCAGTAACGATGCCCAGCGGAAGGCCGCAGAAACGTTCATCGCGAAGCTCAACGCGTCATCGGCCGGCGGTGCTCCCGTCGTCACGACGGTCGAACCGCTCGGGGACTTCTGGCCCGCCGAAGATTATCATGTACAGTACTATGAGCATCACAAAGACGCGCCGTACTGCCAGCTTGTCATCAATCCGAAGCTGGAGAAGGTGCAGGAGAAGTTCTCTTCCTTATTGAAGCGATCCTAAGCCCATGAAGAGATTCTGGTACCACCACATCAGACTCACGGATCCGCCTGTCGCGCGATTTCTGTTCGGGGATACGCATGCCTCATGGTTGTGGCTGGTCGTGCGCATCTATGTTGCGCAGGAGTGGCTGGTGTCGGGGTGGGGGAAAGTGACCAGCGCCGCGTGGACAGGATCCGGTGCCGGGAGCGCGCTGAGCGAATTCATCAATGGAGCGCTGGTCAAGATGGGCGGCGCGCACCCCGACGTGCAGGGGTGGTATGGGACGTTTCTCCGTGATGTCGTCTTGCCGCACATCGGCGTCTGGAGCCGCATCGTCGCGTTCGGCGAGCTTGCCGTTGGGCTCGGGCTGTTTCTCGGCGCGTTCACCGGGATCGCTGCGTTCTTCGGCCTCTTCATGAACTTCAACTTCCTGCTTGCCGGGACGGTCAGCACGAATCCCGTACTCCTGATCCTGGGAGTGCTGCTCGTGCTTGCGTGGAAGAACGCCGGATACTGGGGACTGGACCGCTGGCTGTTACCTTGGCTCGGTGTTCCGTGGCATGCTCCGAACTAACAATCTTCATATGAAGAAGACAGCGCTCGTAGTGGTCATCCTGATCGCGGCCGTCGCGGGATACCTGTATTTCACCGGCCGGTACCGCGGCATCCCGTGGCTTGCCGCGCCGACACCGCTGTCCGATAGCACCATGGTGCTCAGTGAACCGTGGCCCGGCGAGAGAGTGACGTCGCCGCTCACGGTCCGTGGGCAGGCTCGCGGAACCTGGTACTTCGAGGCGACGTTCCCGGTCGTCTTGGAGGATGCTGCGGGCAATGTCCTGGTGCAGACTCCGGCACGCGCACAGAGCGACTGGGAGACGACCGACTTCGTACCGTTCCAGGCGACGCTTACGTTCACGGCGCCGGCCGCGGGGACGCACGGCACGCTCATCCTGAAGAAAGACAACCCGTCCGGTCTTCCACAGAACGATGATTCGCGCGAGATTCCGGTACTGTTCTAACGTACGAATGTCATGGACCTCTTTCTGATCAGTTATTACGGTTTGGGCTCCACGGTGCTGCGGCTGGTCATCGGCATCATCTTCGTCGTGCACGGATGGCCGAAGGTCAAGGACCCGAAGGGCATCGCACAGGCGGCCTGGGGTGGTCACACCTGGATCGGTCTCGAGCAGGGGCTGGTGGAGACGCTCGGCGGGCTCGCGATGATCGTCGGCCTGTGGGTGGTTTGGGTGTCCCTGGTGTTCATCGTGATCATGCTCGGTGCGCTCTTCTTCAAGATCGTGAAGTGGAAGACCCCGTTCACGGGGCACGGCGTGGCGGGATGGGAATTCGACCTGCTCATCCTGGCGGGTCTGCTGGCGCTTTTGTTCGGCTAGATGCTCACCGAGGCGATCATCATCAAGAAGGTGCCGCGACGCGAGCACGACCAGTTGGTCGTGCTGTACTCGCGTGAGCACGGGAAACTCGCGGTCGTGGCGAAGGGTTCGTTGAAGGGCTCCAGCCGCCAGCGGCCGGCGCTGGACGAGGGCAACATCATCCGCGGGGAGCTCGTGCCGTCGCGTGCCGGCATGTCCATCCTGACCGCGGCACAGGCGCAGAACTGCTGGCGATCGCTCAAGGCGTCCCCGACCGCGTGGGCAGCCGCGCAGTTCTTCCTGGAAGCCGTCGACGTGCTCGTCTACGACAGTCAGCCGGACGGGGCCCTCTGGAACACCCTGACCGGAGCGCTCGCGGCGCTCGACACAACCACGGACGTTCCCGCCGAATTCAGACGGCAACAGGGTATCCTGCTGGACACGCTGGGATACGGCCGGGCCCAGGCACCGCTCGGTGAAGAATTCGAGCGCATCGCAGGACGCGCGTTCAGATCGCTCAATCTTTTCTACGGTCTTATCGGGACCGTAAATCCGTGATATCGTAGGCACCATGCCGGCTGATTTCGACATCTCTCCGCTCATCCCGCCGGTACCGCGGGCAATGCCGGTGCAACCATCTCCGCAACCCGTTCCGCCGGTGCAACAACCCGTGGCTCCGTCATCTCCCATGCCGAAGAATCACCGCAACCGTCTGCTCAGGTGGCTCATGATCGTCGCAGCGGTCCTATTCGTGGCCGCCGTCGCGTCGCTGTTCTTCGGCGGCAATTCGTTCTCACCCAACAACGTCACGCTCACCCTCGCCACGTCGGACCGTGCCACGTCGGGGGACGAACTGACCTACACGGTGACGTACCGCAACGACACCAAGGTCCAGCTCACCAACTTGAGCTTCCGCATGTTCTATCCGGCCGGTTCCATCGTGCTCGTGAACGGACAGCCGACGACACCCGACAGCGAAGGCTTTACCGTCGACTCCCTGGCCCCCGGCCAGGAAGGGTCTCATGATTTCAAGGCGTTCATCGTCGGCGATAAGGGATCCATCGAGGCGGCGCATGTCCACCTCGTCTTCCAGGCGGGCACGCTGACGTCGTCGTTCGAAAAGGACGCTCAGGCGTCGACCACCATCACGGCGCTGCCGGTGACCCTGACCCTGGTCGCCCCGCCGACCATCGTTTCCGGACAGACCATCCAGTACATCCTGGACATGCGCAACGACTCCTCGGCCGACCTGTCGGACATGAAGATCCAACTGACGTACCCTGACGGCTTCACGGTGCAGCAGGCCCAGCCGACCGCGGACAGCGGCAACGGTGAATGGGACATCGCGTCGCTCAAGATGGGGGCCGGCAAGCGCATCACCGTGTCGGGCACCCTGACCGGTAACGAACAGGAGGCCAAGACGGTGACGGCGACGCTGCAGCGGAACCTGAACGGCCAGTACGTGGACTATGTCCGCACCGATGCCTCGACGACCATTTCCAGCCCGATGTTGTCCGTGGACATCGTGCCCAACGGGAGTCGTGACTACGTCGCATTCCCCGGCGACTCGCTCCGATACGTCATCTCGTACAGCAACGGGTCGCGGTTCACCCTGCTCGGCCTGTCGCTTGCGGTGACCCTGGAAGGGGATATGTACGACACCTCGCGGCTCCAGCTCACCAACGGATCCTACAACGACGCGACGAAGACCATCACGTTCGATTCTTCGGGTGTGCCGGCGTTCGCGCAATTGCCTCCGGGTCAGTCAGGCAGCATCAACTTCACCGTGCCGTTGAAAGCGGGATTCACCGGTGGTGCGGGGACGAAGACGTCGTACGTGAAAGCGACCGCGAACCTGATGACACCGAACATCCCGCCCGGCGTAGATGCCTCGGAGGTGTCGGCGACCGATTCCGTGACCACGAAGATCGGGACGCAGCCGTCGTTCGACGAGTCGGTGCTCTATGACAACGGCTCAGGGACCGGACCGATCCCGCCGAAGGTTGGACAGGCGACGACGTACACGGTGCACTGGCAGCTGACGAACCCCTCCAACGACGTCACCGGCGCAAAAGTCAGCGCGACCCTGCCACCCGGCGTATCGTTCGTCAGCGCGGGGACGGTGGCGGGCGGTTCCGCGCCGGTGTTCGACCATAACCGCAACACGGTCACCTGGACCATCGGTACGCTGCCGTACGGCACCGGCGTGGGCATACCGCAGTACACCGCGAACTTCACGATCAGCATCACTCCGTCGTCCAACCAGCTCGGCTCCAGCGTGGGCCTCGTCAGCGGCGCGACGTTCTCCGGCACGGATTCGTTCACCGGCGGAGCCGTGCAGGTCCCGTTCCACGATATGACCACCGACGACGTCGACAACCATCCTGACGACGGCCGCGTGACCCAATAACATCCTATGGCATCCGAACCTGACCTGATGGAGAAAGTCGTGTCGCTGTGCAAGCGGCGTGGCTTCGTGTTCCCGGGCTCCGAGATCTACGGCGGCCTTGCGAACAGCTGGGATTTCGGACCGCTGGGGACTGAGCTGAAGAACAACCTCCGCGACTGGTGGTGGTGGCGGTTCGTCCAATCGCGCGATGACATGGTCGGCATCGACGCCGCGGTCATCATGAACCCCAAGGTCTGGGAAGCATCGGGTCACGTCGCCGGTTTTTCCGACCCGCTCGTGGAATGTCGTAACTGCCATGCACGGTTCCGTGCGGACCAGATCGACCTCGCTGCGCCATGTCCGAACTGTGGCAAGAAGGGGATGTTCACAGAGCCGAAGCAGTTCAATCTGTTGTTCCAGACCTCCATCGGCAGCGTGGAAGGTGACAAAGGCCGCGCGTACCTGCGCGGGGAGATCGCGCAGGCGATGTTCGTGAATTTCAAGAACGTGCTGAACACCACGCGCAACCGGCTCCCGTTCGGCATCGCATCCGTCGGCAAGGCGTTCCGCAACGAGATCACACCGGGCAATTTCATCTTCCGCACGCTGGAGTTCGACCTGATGGAATTCGAGTATTTCATCCGCGAAACCGAATGGGAAAAGACATTCGAGTACTGGCTCGGGGAGCAGAAGAGCTGGCTTGAAGAGTTGGGGTTCGATCTGTCACATACGCGGGTACGGGAGCATGAGAAAGACGAACTGTCGCACTACTCCAAGCGGACCGCCGACATCGAGTACCAGACGCCGTTCGGCTGGAAGGAGATGTTCGGCCTCGCGTACCGGACCGATTACGACCTTCGGAATCACATGGAGAAGAGCGGACAGGACCTGCAGTACACCGATCCCGACACCGGAGGGAAGTTCATCCCGCACGTGGTGGAGCCGACGTTCGGCCTCACCCGTCTCCTGCTCATGGTGCTTCTGGAGTCATATGCCGAGGAGGGGGATGGTAGCGACAAGCGCGTGGTCTTGAGGCTCAAGCCGGCACTGGCGCCGTACAAAGCCGCGGTGTTCCCGCTGTTGAAGAACAAGCCCGAACTGGTGGCCAAAGCGCGGGGCATCTACGACGGTTTGCGCCGGCACACGCCCGTCGCCTGGGATGACCGCGGCAACATC
>DATJZE010000055.1:0-9863 GCA_035499235.1 Minisyncoccota bacterium
CTCGTTCTTCAAGAATCCAACGCTTCCGCTCATCGAGTTCGACCGTCTGTTCCCGTGGTCCGAGACCCGGTCAGGCGCGAACCAGTGGTGGCGTCCGGTGGCCGCCGGGGCCCGGGTCTCTGCGGCACATCTCATCGAGGAGGCGGGTTTCGCCAAAGGATACATTCGTGGCAAGGCCGGTATCTCGCCGATGCACGCTCTGGCCCTGATCAATCTCGGCGGTGCGTCCGCCGCCGACGTCATCGCGCTGGCACGCGAAATCCAGGAAGGCGTCGCGGCGAAGTTCAGTATCGTCCTGGAACCGGAAGTCCGCCTCGTCGGCTTCCCCGAGTACCCGCTTCTGCAACGCTGATCGCATGGCGCACGGACCCTTCCGTGCGCCTTTCCTTTGCGCTAGGGTGTCGCCATGAGCGAACGGAACGTATGGAAAATCGGTGCGGGTGCGCGCATCAGCGGATTGGTGGCGCTCCACGGCAACAAGAACAGCGCCCTGCCATGCATGGCGGCGTCGCTGCTGCTGCCGCCCGGCCAGACGCTTCGACTGGACAATGTCCCGCGCATCAGCGATGTGGCGACATTATCTGACATCCTCCGGATCTACGGGGTGGTTTCCTCGTGGACGGGCCCCTCGTCCCTTGAACTGCGCCGGGATACGTATCCGTCCGTGGCTCCGGTGGCGCCACCCGAGCTGGCGTCACGAATCCGCGGCTCCATCGTCCTCTTGGGAGCGCTCGCCGCGCAGTACCGGTCGTTCAGGCTCGCCAAGCCGGGCGGTGACCGTATCGGCGGCCGCCCCATCACCGCGCACCTGACGGCGCTGGAGGATCTCGGTTTCGTCATCACCGACGAGCCGGGGATCCTGGACGTCCGCCGCGTGGCAGACCGTATCATGGGGGGAACCGTGGTGCTCGTCGAACAGTCCGTCACCGCCACGCTCCTGTTGCTGTTGTACTCATCGTGTCTCGGGCCGGACCAGCATCTGACCATCGTGGATGCGGCGTGTGAGCCGCACGTCGCGACCGTGTGCCTGCTCCTGGAGCGTATGGGGGCGCAGATCGGCGGCTTCTATTCGAATCTTCTGACCATCCGATGGCCTGCGGGCGTCCACGGACCCGATGAGCCGCTCCGTCTGGATGACGACTTCATGGAAGCCGCGACGTATGCCGTTGCCGCTGCGGTCACGGCCGGTGACCTGTTGATCCCGTTCCAGAATGCGGGACTTACCCTGCATCAGGTCGACCGGTACCTCAATTGGATGGGCGTCCGCACGGAGCTCAGATCGCACGGCTGGTTCATCGCCGGAGCGAATTCGACCCGGCGTCTCTCGCCGGCTCTGCGGTCCATCAAGGCGGAGCCGTGGCCACGGTTCCCGACGGATGTCATGAGCATGTTCGTGGTGCTCGCGACGCAGTGCATCGGTTCGCTCACGTTCGTGGAGTACATGTACGACGACCGGTTCGGGTTCGTGCAGGCGTTACGCGACATCGGCGCACGGATCGATGTGGAAGGCCGCCATGCCATCACGGTGCATGGTCCCACGGCCCTGGCGGGCAACGAACTGTTCCTCCGCCCCGACATCCGGTCAGGAGCGGCGATGCTCGCGGCGGCGTTGGCGGCGTCCGGGACCACCTTGCTGCATGATCGTGGCGGCGTCATCGAGCGTGGATATCAGGACCTTCCCGAGACGCTCGCGCGGCTTGGCGCCCCCATCGAACGCCTCGCCGACCCGTTCTCCTGACGCTTGCGCGGCGGCCTCCGGTGTGCTATCATCTACGACTGTCATGTCGCTTGGCGTCAACGATCTCAAACCGAAGACCTATTTCCTGTTCGAGGACCAACCGTGCGTGGTCCTGGAAACGCATCACCTGAAGATGCAGCAGCGTCGCCCCGTGGTGCAGACCAAATTCCGCAACCTTCTGTCGGGCAAGCACCTGGAGCGCAATTTCGCGCAGTCAGACGTGTTCGAGGAAGCCGACGTGAAGCGTGAGAACGTCAAATTCCTCTACGAGCACCGCGGTCAGTACTGGTTCGCGGACCCCGCCGACCCGTCCAGGCGGTTCGAGCTTGACGCGGGTATCATCGGTGATCAGGCGCGCTTCCTGAAACCCAACACCATCCTGGAGGCGTTGTCGTGGAACGACGACGTCATCAACGTCTCGCTCCCCATCAAGATGACGTTCCGCGTCACGGAGGCGCCTCCCGCCATCCGCGGGGACACGGCGACCGGCGGTTCCAAGCAGATCAAGCTGGACTCAGGCGCGACCATCAACGCCCCCTTGTTCATCCAGGAGGGCGAGGACATCGTCATCAACACCGAGACGGGCGAATACGTTGAGCGCGCCAAGAACTAGGCGCCGAGGTTCTCTTCGTCGATGACCCGTTGCGGAGGGACCCGATGCTCCGGCGGGATTTCGTGCGTCGGTACATGCTCCTCGTCCGGCAACGGCGTGGGAGCCGGCACCAGCGGGTTCGTCTCCGCCTGGATGCGGTCCAGCTCCGCCTGCGTTTCCAGCTCCTGCGCGGCTTCTTCCATGACTTCGCGCGGTGATTTGTTTGGTGTGGTCATGCGCACAGCATACCTCAATCGCGTGATTTTGCATGCATCAACGGCATGAGGACGACGGCAGCCGCCGCCCATGCCCACAGTACCCGCTGGCCCGCAAGGTACGGTACCAACGAACCGAACGTGTGCTCGGCCAGGGTCGGCGGCACGAGCGACACACTGATGCTCGCCAGGAGGCCGATCTGGACCACGGAGATGAGCAGAACCTGCAGGAACGATATCTCACCGAGGGTCATCCGCGTCCGCATCGCCGAATGCGAAAGGAGCAGAAAGACCACAAGATACGTCGCCAAAAACAGCAGCACCGCCGCGACCGGACGGAGCTGGTCGGTGAGGCGTCCGGAGAGCACGTCCAAAAAGGGGAACAGCACCGTCAGCGAGTAGGCGACGTAGATGGACAGAAGCGAGACCAGCGCTTTGGTGCGGCCCACCGAAAGCCCGTACAGCACGAGCACGACCAGCACCATCGCGACGAACAGCCCGCGCGGTTCGCGCAACGCATCCCCCACTCCGGTCAATTGCTGGAGTCGCGAAACATCAAGGAGATTCGCGAACCGGTCCATAGACTCATTTCACTGTGACGGCGATGACGGCAACGATGAGCAGGAGCACGACAAGTGTACCGCCGGACGCGGCGAGCATCGCACCCGCTTCGCGCTTCTTGCCGTCCACCAGGAGCTTGGTCGGCGTCCATAACATGAGCGAGCCGGTGATGAGCGCCGACACCACGAACAGGGTAAGGACCATGAAGCCGGTCAGGTACGGATCATCCTGGACACCGAACCATCGGTTGGCGTTCTGCATGAACGTGACGACGAGACCGATGTAGAGCGCGGTCAGTGCGCCGTTGACCATGCCGGTGCGTATAGGATGTTTCATGCCGGAATCATACTCCTGTAGTATAATCGTGCCAGCACATGCGGAGGAATCGATGGAACCACTCGAGCGAGTGCCTGATCACGAGTTCCTTGCCGCCGGGCAGAAGTATCTGGCTGAACGGTGCGAGGTGAAGGACAACCGCATCGTCTGCAAGGCCTGTGGTTCGACCATCGAAGAGTTCATGGTCGCCCTGACCGTGCATCACCAAATCCCTGGCTTCCCTGACTGCAGCGGATCGGGACAGGTGATCGGTTTGCCTGTCCCCTACTGCCCGACGTGCGAGGGTCCGCCCCGGAAGAGGTCGTCGTGCATCCATGTCCCGTGACACAAAGCCCGCCTGCTCAGGCGGGCTATTCCTTGTATACAAAAGAACGACCCCCGCGAACGGGGGTCATGCTTCAGGTTCCAACCACACGGTGTCTACGATATTTTGCTTCCCCACGAGGATGCGGGCGATGTAGGAGTAGTACTCGATGAACATCGCGTCCAGTTCGCTCTCGCAGTGATTCGCGGGCATCAGCAGACCCTGAACCGCGCCGATCGCCTTCCGACAGATGAGGTCGTGGGAACCGCGTCCCGGCCAGAGCCGCAGATCGTCGCCCACATGACATTGCAACCGGTGCCGCACTTCATGCGCCGCGATCCCCCACCGGGCCATACCGACGCTGACCTCTGGCGATGTCGTGATATCCGACATGGCGAGCATCAGCCCGGCACCCATCGCTTCCCGGCTCAAGGTATGGTGCAGCCCAGGCACGAAGATGTGGTACTCGTCGTCCTTCGGACTGTATCCGGCGAGACTACTGGAGCCGATGACGTTGAATCCGACCCACGCCGGTCGATGCGGAAAGACCGCGAGGTCCACCCCGCACAATACGGCTCCGAAGCGGAGCGAGGACAGGACGTCCTCGTACGCGCATCCGCGCCGGATCAGGTCGTCTGCGATATTCGCCACCCATCCCCTCCTGGAAGAGCTGGGATTACTTTACATCATTAGAGGCGGCTCGTCAATTCCTCACTGGAATCGTAGCGTCACCAACAGGTCGCCGGCGGGAGAGCCCTGCAGGCCGGCGTTGCCCTCGCGCGGGAATGCCACGAGATACCGGTCGGTGAGTTCCGACGGGATGTGCAGTTCGAGTTTTCGTTTCGCCTTGATGCGACCGCCGCCGTTGCAGACGCGGCATTTCTTCTCGGCGATCTGTCCGTCGCCGCCGCAGGTAGCACACACCGCGACCTGCGCGAAGGTGCCGAACGGGGTGCGCACCGCCTGCCGGACCCGTCCCGCGCCGTGACACGTGCCGCATTCCTTCATCCGTCCCGCTTCCGCGCCGGTCCCCTTGCAGGACGTGCACGCATCCAGCGCTTCGAACTCGTACACCTTCTTCCTGCCGAGGTCACGCGCGGCGACGTTGACGGACAGATGCAGATCCTCGCCCTTCTCCGCTGCTCGTGGCGAGCCCGTCGAACCGAATCCGCCGGTGAACATGTCGAAGATGTTCTCGAATCCCCCACCGCCGCCGAAGTTGAAGTTGAAATCCTGGTAGTGGGCTCCGCCGTTCGTCTGTCCGTACTGACCGAACTGGTCGTACCGCGCCTTCTTCTCGGGGTCGCCCAGAACCTGGTAGGCCTCGTTGACCTCCTTGAACTTCGCTTCGTTCCCGCCCTTCTTGTCGGGGTGGTACTGGTGCGCGAGCTTCCGGTACGCCTTCTTGATGTCGTCAGTCGACGCACCTTTGCTCACGCCTAATACGCTGTAGGGATCGGATGCCATATTCAAAGGGTGACGACGTCGGCTTTCACGTCCTTCTCGCCGACCGTCACGAACCCGGTCTTCTTCAGGACCGCGAACAACGGCACCGCGAGCGCAAGACCGAGCTCACGGAAGATGAACGAGAACCCCCACAGGATGAGGAAGAACCCGAACGCTAACAGCGGCGGCAGGTAGGGCGCCACCGGACCGAGCCACTGGTGGATCTGCGTGTCGATCTGCGTGGTCAGTTCGGACTTCACCTGTGCTTGGAGGGCCGGCGGCAGCTGGGTCAGCTGGGATTTGACCAGGTCGGAATTGTACGTGGACTGCACCGTCCCTTGGATACCCTGGGAGATGAGATTGACGTCGGCCGTCCGACCGATGGGCAACAGGAAGAACCCCAGCGATATCATCAGGTAGACGCCCAGCAGGACGAGCCGCACGCCGCGGTCCAATCCTGACCAGACGCGGATCTTCGTGTGGTCCATGATGTCGTGCCGGATGCGTCGGGAACCCACGTACCAGAACCCCACGAACACCGGCAGCACCGACAGGTACCAGATGTCGGGACTGAAGAAGATGACGAACGTCGCCCATGACGCCAGAATGGCCGCCACCCGGTCCAGCGGATGCTCCAACAGCAACCACGCGATGCCCACGACCGCCGCTAACACGATCATCATGACCGCCGGCCAGATCATCCCGACATAGTCCGTGAACGGACTGAACACCGTCAGCCACGCATGAGCCGCCCACCAGGTGAGCATGGACACCACGACGACCGCGACGATGAGCGATATCCGCTTGACGTGCATCTTGATTTGTTTCCTATCCTATGCTATAATTATACTCTAGGAGGTGATTCGTGGCCATTGGACCCAAAGAGGCAGAAGACCTTAGCCCGGCTCCCGAGAACATCGTCCGAAGACTCGAGTGCCGCATCGATGCATGGATGCTCGATCATTGGGCACCCGGCACCCAGGTCTATCCTCTGCCCTGGAACGTCCCCCTGATCACGCTCGAGTTCGAGAAGATGCTTTCGAGATACCGGGATTGCGGATGGAGCGTCGTCGAAGTGAAGTTCCAGCGGGGAACCAGATTCATCTGCTTCACCCGGTGACCCAGCCCCCGACACGTTGTCGGGGGTCGTTCTTTTTTTCAATCTACTTCTTCTCTTCCTCGGGTTTCACCTCTTCTGCTTTCTGTTCACCGGCGGGGGCCTGCTGGGACTGATACATCGCGGCGCCGATCTTCTGCGCGGCGGTGCCCAGCACATCGGCCTTCGCCTTGATGTCGTCCAGCGAGCCGTCCTTCAACGCGTTCTTGAGCTCCATGACCTTGCCTTCCAGATCTTTGGCGTCCGTCTCGGGTACCTTGTCTTTGTTGTCGTGGAGCATCTTCTCGGTCGTGTAGACCAGCGTCTCCGCGGCGTTCTTGGTGTCGATTTCCTCTTTCTTCTTCGTGTCTTCGGATGCATGCTCGGCCGCCTCACGCACCATGCGCTCCTTTTCGTCCTTGGACAGTCCGGATGAACCCTCGATGCGGATGGACTGTTCCTTGCCCGTGCCCTTGTCTTTCGCTTTGACGTGCAGGATGCCGTTGGCGTCGATGTCGAACGACACTTCCACCTGCGGCACGCCGCGCGGCGCCGGCGGGATGCCGTCCAGGATGAACCGCCCGAGCGATTTGTTGTCTCGCGAGAACTGACGCTCGCCCTGCGTGATGTGGATCTCCACCGACGGCTGGTTGTCGGCCGCGGTCGAAAACACGTTGGACTTCGCCGTCGGCACCGTCGTGTTCTTCTCGATCATCGGCGTAGCGACACCGCCCAGCGTCTCGATGGAGAGCGTCAGCGGCGTGACATCCAGGAGAAGCACGTCGCGGACATCGCCGGCCATGATGCCGCCCTGGATGGCCGCGCCGATGGCGACGACTTCGTCAGGGTTGATGTCACGGTGCGGGTCCTTGCCGAACAGCTTCTTGACCGCCTCCACGATGGCGGGCATGCGTGTCTGGCCGCCCACCATGACGACTTCGTCGATGTCCGACATCTGCATGCCGGCATCCTTGACAGCCTGCGTGGTCAGTTGCATGGAGCGGTCGACCAGGGCGCGTGCAAGGTCTTCGAGCTTGGCGCGCGTGAAGGTGAGCGAGAAGTGCTTGGGACCGGACGCGTCTGCCGTCAGAAACGGGATGTTCACGTCCGTGGATGCGACGCTGGACAGTTCGTGCTTGGCCTTCTCGGCGGCGTCTTTGAGCCGCTGGAGGGCGAGCTGGTCATGCGAGACGTCCACACCCTGGTCTTTGCGGAACTCGGAGACGAAGTGGTCGATGATGCGCTGGTCGATGTCGTCGCCGCCCAGGTGCGTGTCACCGCCCGTCGCCTTGACTTCGATGGTGTCGGCCGATACTTCCAGCACGGAGATGTCGAACGTCCCGCCGCCGAAGTCGTAGACGATGATCTTCTCATCCTTCTTCTTGTTGAACCCGTACGCCAGGGCGGCGGCCGTGGGCTCGTTGATGACGCGCTTGACCGTGAGCCCGGCGATCTCGCCGGCGTCCTTGGTGGCCTGCCGCTGCGAGTCGTCGAAGTACGCGGGCACCGTGATGATGGCCTCGGTGACCTTCTCGCCCAGCTTCGCCTCGGCGTCGGCCTTCAGTTTGGCCAGCACCATCGCCGAGATTTCCGCCGGCTTGTACCACTTGTCGGCCATCTTCACCTCCACGGCGTCCCCGTCGCCCTTGCGGATTTCGTACGGGAGCAGTTTGAGGTCCTTCTGGACTTCGGCGTCGGAGAACCGGCGCCCGATGAGCCGCTTGATGGAGTACAACGTGTTGGCCGGGTTCGTCACCGCCTGACGCTTTGCGGTGACCCCCACGTGGCGCTGGCCGGTCTTGTCCACCGCGACGATGGACGGTGTCGTGCGCATCCCCTCCGCGTTCTCCAGCACGCGCGGAGATCCCCCCTCCACGACCGCCACGCACGAGTTCGTCGTCCCCAAGTCGATTCCGATGATTTTGGTCATAGAGGGTAGTGCGTGATGTTATTTCACTTCGATCTCGATGGTCTTGGGCTTCGCTGATTCGGCCTTCGGCATGACGACCTTCAGGACGCCGTGCTCGAACGATGCCTTCGCTTCCTTCTCCTTGACCGGCACGGGCAGTGAGAGCATGCGGGCGAAGTGCCCGCGGCGGATCTCGCGGCGGAAGTACGCCTTGCCCTTGTCTTCCCGCTCCTCCGTCTGTCCGCCTTCCACCTTCAGGACGCCTTCCTCCACGGTCACCTTGATGTCCTTGGGGTCGATTTTGGGGACCTGCAGCTCCACGATCAGGTCGTGCGCGGTCTGATACACGTCCATCGCGGGCTCCAGCGATCGCTTCACCGCGGGGATGAAGCCGAACGACGGGATCTCTTCGTCGAAGAAACGCTCGATCTGCCTGAACGGGTCATATCGGTCTATTGGCATGGTGATGATGTTATTCGGTTACGATGACTTTGGCCGGGCGGATGACCTTCCCGTGGAGGGTATACCCCGCCTGGACCTCCGACTGCACGGCGTGCGCGTGCGACGGCCCGTCGACCGCGGGGACCATCTGCACCGCCTCCATCGTGTTCGGATCGAATTCTTTCCCTGCCGTCTCGATGCGTGTCATGCCGTGCTTCTTCAGGATCTGCGTCAACAGGATCCGCATGTCGTACTCGCCGGCGGACCGGTCGATCGCGTCGAGCACGTCCGCGACCTCCAGGAGGATCCGCTCGTTGCCGAACCGGACGGCCTGCACCAGTTCCTGTTCCATGCGTTTGCGGTAGTTGTCGAAATCCGCGGCCAACCGCAGGTACTTGTCGTGTTCGTCAGTGGTCATGCGAGTCGGGTTGCGGCCTGGGCGGCGTACGTCACCAGGCCGATGTTACGGCGGTAATCCATGCGCATCGGTCCCACCAGGGTCAGCGTGCCTTCGTGGCCGTGCGGCAACGGATACCGCGCGCAGATGAGCGTTTCATCCTTGATGCGGTCGTCGGCGGTCTCGGTGCCGATGAGCACTTTGACCGGCGCGTCGTCGGCCGTAAAGACGCGGCGGAACATCCGGTCCGCCATCGCGTCGAACTGGTCGAAGAACTCGGTGATGCCCGCCAGGCGGTCGAACTCGTGGAATTCAGGGAACGCCATCAGATTGGACAGCCCGAACTTGTAGGCATCCGGCCGCTCGGATTGGTTCACCATCACCAGAGCGCCGGAAAGCTGGCCGATAAGCCGTGCCAGGGTCTTATTGACCGCTTCGGGGTCGTCGAGATCGGCCTCGGCAAGCGCTTCGTCGATGCGGCGCCGGTGCGCGTGGCTGACGGTGACGCCCTCGCTGGCGACCAGTTCGTTCACGTACAGACGGTAGGCCCGCGCGGTGGGCACACGCCCGCCGGATGTGTGCAGCTGCTGCAGATAGCCCATGTCCTCAAGGTCCGCCATCTCGTTGCGGATGGTCGCCGAACGGACGTCGAAATAGCCGCTCGCGGCGATGGCTTTGGATGACACCGGCTCGGCGGTCTGGATGTATTCTTCGATGACCCGCGCGACGAGCGAATGCTGCCGTGGGGTTGGCGCTCCGTTGACCATACTGCCAGTCTAGGAAATTGGCACTTGGTCGTCAAGAGTGCTAATTATCCACTGCAACATT
>DATJZE010000056.1:0-9168 GCA_035499235.1 Minisyncoccota bacterium
GGACCTACGAATTACTGCCGCGCGGCGGCACGTTGACGCACATCCATGACTTCTTCCAGAGCATCCTGAGCGATTCGCCGGTGCTCTATACGCCCACGCCATCCCCGTCACCGTCGGCGTCCCCGAAGCCATGACGTTATCCGTCATCATCGTGAACTTCCGGAACCCGCGGCTTCTGCGCCATGCGTTGCGGTCCCTTGCGGCGGTCATTCCCGGTCATCTGGAAACCGAAGTCATCGTCGTGGACTCCGCATCGACGCCGGAGACCCAGAATGTCGTCCGCCATGACGTCCGGGGCCTGTTCCGGAACCTCGTGCTCGTCCCGTTCACCGAGAACATCGGGTACACACGCGGGAACAATGAGGGTCTGCGGCGGGCGACGGGGGAGTATGTGCTCATCCTGAATCCTGACATCGTGGTCCGGCCGGGAACGCTGGAGGGGCTTCTGGAGTTCTGCGGCGCGCATCCGGAGGTCGGTCTCGCCGGACCGGGTCTGCTGAATCTGGATGACAGCCGGCAGGAATCGTGCTTCCGGTTCTACACGCCTCTCGTCATCCTGGCCCGCCGCCTTTGGATCCCGGCCATGCGCTCCGCGTTACGGCGCTTCCTGATGCGTGACGTCACGTTCGACGGTCCCACCGATGTGGACTGGGTCATGGGCTCGGCGCTCATCGCACGGCGTGCGGCCGTCGATGCCGTCGGCCTCATGGATGAACGGTTCTTCCTGTATCTGAGCGAAGTTGACTGGGCATGGCGATTTTGGGAACATGGATACCGGGTGGTGTACGCGCCGACGGTCCAGATGTACCACGCCCACCGACGGCAATCAAAAGGCCGTTTTGGTATACTGGACGTATTGTTCCGAAAAGAAACACGCTGGCACATCACCGATGCATACCGATACTTCCGCAAGCATGGCATCCGCGGACAACGACCGAATCCCGCAGGACCGACCCAGCCGCGCCTCTTGGCCGCGTAGGGCGCGGCTGCTGCTCGTCGGCTCGGTCATCATCGCACTGGCGGCCGGACTCTACGGCGGCTACCGATATGGCCTGTCGCAGGCGTTCCCCGACCGCATCGTCACGCAGGTCGTGAACAAGGACCAGACGGGCACCAGCCCTGCGGTCGATTTCAGTCTCTTCTGGCAGGTATGGGATCGCCTCCACTCGTCATACGTCGACGCAGGCAATCTTGACAGCACGAAGCTGGTCTATGGAGCGATCGACGGCATGGTCAATGCCGCCGGCGACCCTTACACGGAGTTCTTCCCTCCATCGGACGCGACATCGTTCAATGAGGAGATTTCCGGTGCATTCTCGGGCGTCGGCATGGAGATCGGCATGCGCAACGGGGCTATCACCGTCATCGCCCCCATCAAAGACACACCCGCCATGCGTGCCGGCATCAAGGCGGGGGACACCATTCTGAAGATCGACGGCCAGGCCGTCGACGGTTGGTCCGTCGATGAAGCGGTCGATCACATCCGTGGAAAACAGGGAACGACCGTGCACCTCACCTTACTGCGTGACGGTCAGAATACGCCGCTCGAGTTCACCATCGTCCGCGACGTCATCAAAGTGCCGGCGGTGGACTGGAAGCTCATCGACGGGCACATCGCGTACCTGCAGATCTATGAATTCAACGGCAACGTCGATGATGAATTCGCGCAGGCGGCGCAGCAGATCGTCGACTCGCACGCTGACCGGCTCATCATCGACCTTCGCAATAACCCCGGTGGTCTGTTGGATTCGGCGGTGAACATCGCGGGATGGTTGATGCAGCCCGGCAGCGTGGTGGTGCAGGAGAAGGCGAGCGACGGCACGATCACCGAACTCCACGCATCCGGCAACGCGAAGCTCGCATCAGTGCCCACCATCATCCTCGTGGATGGCGGGTCCGCATCAGCATCGGAGATCCTTGCCGGCGCCATGCACGACATCAGGAACGTCAGATTGGTGGGTGCGAAAACGTTCGGGAAGGGTTCGGTGCAACAACTCGAGGATTTCTACAACGGCTCCGCGTTGAAGGTCACGGTCGCTAAGTGGCTCACCCCGAACGGCGTCAGCATCTCCGAGGTCGGCATCGCGCCGACGGATCCCGTGAAGATGGATCCGACGGACCCTGCGGCATCCACCTGGGAGTACGGCACTCCCGGAAAGGATCCGCAGCTGGACAAGGCATTGGAACTCATCAAATGAAGGTCGTCTTATTGGACAACGTGCGCGGCATCGGACACGTCGGCGACGTGAGGGACGTCGCCGACGGCTACGCGCGCAATTTCCTGCTCAAGCGCGGTCTGGCACACGCCGCAACACCCGGTGCCATCCGTGACGCATCGGTACATGCATCAAAGAAGCAGGAAGCGAATGCCCTTGCGCATACCGAAATGGCCGCACTTGCCGACAGGCTTCGGGGCACCACCGTGAACGTCGCCGGACACGCGAACGAGAAGGGAACGTTGTTCGATTCCATCGACGCGGCCAAGGTCGCCGAGGCGGTTTCGGCATCGGCGGGAATCCGGATCTCCCCCGATCAGGTGCGGTTGCCCGAACACATCAAAACGATCGGGGAACACCCGATCGTCCTTGAGCTTGCGGACGGGATCACCGCCGACGTCACCGTGTCCGTCACTCGGTGACCGAGACGGTCTTGATGACGCGGCGCGTGCCGTCGTATGCCCCGTGCTTCGCGGTCGAGAACTTCACCGTGCCGTTCCGGACGGCATACAGCGTGTAGTCAGACCCTGCCCGGACGCCCGCACCCGGGCGGACGGTGGAGCCGGTCTGGCGGACGATGATGCTGCCGATCTTGGCCGTCTGACCGTCGAACAACTTCACCCCGCGGTATTTGGGGCGGGAATCCTTCCCGTATTTGCCTGCACCGATCGCTTTTACGTGTGCCATGGATGTGGTATATCAGGGCAATTCAGTGATGTCCATCATACCAAAAGCGGGGGAGTGGGTCAAGCGGCACCGGAATATCCTCTGGACCGGCCTGTGCCTTATATTGGTGGCGTGGTCGACCTATAACCTTGGCATCATCGCCGGCCGAACGGGCGACGTACCGCTTCAGGACGCGGCTGCCGTGCATCTCCGCACGGGGATCGTTTCGCAGACTCCCGATGCGTCAAGCGGGGGAGCATCATCGCACAATGACCCGCGCGTCGTGGCATCCAAAGCATCGACCTCGAAGAAATACCACTTCACGTGGTGCCCGGGTGCGTCCAAGATCAAGGCCGAGAACCAGCTCTGGTTCCCCACCGCAGCGGCAGCCGAGTCCGCAGGTTACACGCTCGCAGGTAATTGCACCAAGTAGTCGCGGTGCTCCCATTCCCAGAGGTCTTTGGCCGCAAGGAAGGCCTTCAAATCGGCATCGTGGTCGCCGAGCTCCACGAACTCGAACTGGCCGGTCATCGGTCCCCACGCGTGCGAGCACATGCGGGAACCGCGCCCGGTCACCCGGACGTTACCGCCCTTGTTCCGTAACGAGCCGCCGCAGTTCGCGCACGTCCGGCACTGGTCCAACCGCAGCACCCAGCTGGTGGCAGGCCGGGGACGGGACGTATCTTCCCGTAGCGCCTCCGCATAGGCGGCCGTCTGCAGGCCGTAATCGCGGTACACCGCTTTGGAGGTCTTGATATCGACGACACCGACGACACCGTTGACCTCGGCGACCAGGTCCACGGTGCCGGCGTACCGGTGTCGTCGCGAGACCAGTCGTTCCTCCACCAACAGCGGCGTCACATGCGTATTGCGGAGGAATTCCATGAGCGCATCGACCGCGGGTCGAGTGATGTCATCGAGGACCGGCTCGTAGCCCCGCAGGACGGCTTCAGCGGCGTCGTGCACACGGGAGCCCTCTTCGGCGGAACGTTCCTTGGCTTCATCGGCCGCGCGCCACCCGGGCATGTTGGCGTAGTACCGATACAGCGCCGGTTTGGACTTTATGGAGACGATGGAGGTCACCCGCGGATACCAGATGCCGTCGATGACGTAGCCGGCCCGCTCACGGAAATCCTCAAGAGAGTCGTATTCCATGCTATTTCACGTTGAGGTACGACTCCCAGATGCGGAACAGCGCCGTCGTCGCGCGCACGTCATCCATGCAATAGCAGGCGATATCGTCCTGGCGTCCTTCACGGAACAGATCCGGAACGTCATAGCCGGTGATGCCGTTCGCTTTACTGGATGGGATGCCGAAGGCTTTACACCACATATGGAGGCTCATCGTGCGTCTGACCGCGCCGAAGAAGCCCAGCCGGTCGTAGAGATCGATGTGTTCGTCGCCGTAGCGGTACGGCACCAGGTTGCGCGTCGGGCGCACCGCGTGCACCGCGCTCCGCACCATCAGGTACGGTCCGTCGAACGAGCGTCCGTTGAACGTGATGAACTGGTCGTAGAACGCGATCGTCCTCCAGAACCGCTCGAGGATGGATTTCTCATCGCCGGTCGCATACGTGACGCCGTCGATCTCGCGTTCTTCGGTCGCTCCGGGTTTGACGTAATAGACCGCGCCCTTCTCCGTATCGGGGTTCAGTAACGCGATGGCGACGATCGAGCCGGTAAGAGGGGAGAAGGAAAGGGTTTCCGGCACGGCGGCGCGTTCTTCATCGGTACGGGCGTATTTCAGGAGCTGCTCCTGGGACAGGCCGTCCAGGGTGGTGAAGTCAACGCCGATGGTCTCGATGTCGAATACGATGCGCGGCATGGGTCCACCTTAGCGGAACCGCATTCATTCAACAAGCAGGGGAGGCCCCGCTCGTTCGCCATAGTACGTCGTACAATGTAGATTATGCGCTATCCAAACATATGAAAAAGCGGTGTCCGGAATGGACACCGCCGACCACAGAAGCCTACGGCTGCTCGCTCGCGATCCGGGGCATCGGGAGCTGCCTCACGCCCCACCCGTCCAGCCACACCAGGAACCGTCGCACGTCGTCCTCCCCCGGCTTGTCCGTAAGATTGATGAAGCCGTTGTCCAACATCACCGAGATCATGTCGCGGAGCGTCCAGCCGAGCCGGTGCCGGCGGTCCAGGAACTCGTCGTACACCCGGTCAGGCATCTCCAGTACGATGCGGCGCCCCTCCACGAACGCAGCGACCGAACAGCCCATGACGCACCTCCGAGTGCATAGCATACCACCGACTCCCCTTCTCCGCAAGGCCTACAGGTAGTTCAGCGGATTCACCGTGCCCTGCATGTAGTTGAAGTAGAGCTGGCCGTTCTTTGGATTCACGTAGGTGAAGAAGTCCGTATAGATGGAGAGGTGCACGTGCGAGCCCGTGACATCACCGGTGTTGCCCTCATACCCGATGGTGGTCCCCTGCGTGACCGGTGTGCCGACGGGCAACGGCGCGAAGGCGCTGAAGTGAGCATACAACGACACCATGTTATTGGGATGCTGGATGGCCACCCAGTTACCCCAGCCGTCATTGGTGCCGTGCGCGAGGACGGTGCCGTCGCCGATGGCGATGACCGGGGTCCCGTATCCGGTCGCGAAATCCACGCCGTTGTGCCCCTGGCCCCCGTACGGTCCCGATGCGTGACCGCATCTCGCGTACGTGGTGCATCCGTATCCTTGCGTGAGGCGGGGATTGGCTTCCGGTTTGATGAACAACTTCGTCCCCTTCTTGGGTACGTTGGTGGCGGTCACGTGCACGATATAGAGGCCTCCCGCGATGACCTGGGATTCCAGTTTTTCGGCTTCCTGGAAGAACGCCGACTCCTTGGCCAGGACGTCGTTGAGTTGTTTCTGATAGAGCGCCTCCTGCCCCTTCGTGTCTTTGAGTATCTTGTTCTTCGCCGAGGTGACGGCATCGAGTTGTTGTTTTTGGGCCGCCGTCTTCTGATTGAGCGACTCAAGTTCCGCCTGATGGCTGCTCAATTCATCTTCCTGGTCCTGCAGGGTCACGTTCGTGAGCTTCAGGTCATCGATGGTCGCCAGGAGCTCTCCCTGGACGGCAGCGACATCGTGGAACTGCTGGAGGAACGCCGAAAGGTCCTTGAACTTGAAGAGCGATGCCACCAGGCTCTCGTGATCGCGTTCATCAAGGAAGAGCACCAACCTGCCGATGGTCGAACGCTTCTGGCTGATGTCGCCCTGCGTTTGGGCGATCCGTCCCTGCACGTCGCCGATCTCGGCATTCGTGATGCTGATCTGCGCGCCGGTCTCGTTCAATTGGGTTTGGAGGAGCTTGATCTGGCTCTGGAGAATGGCGATGTCGCGCGCCAATGTATCGGCCTTATCCTGTTGAGCGGCGATGCCGTCGCGATACTGCTGCGCCTGGGCTTCCAACGCGGCGATCTGCGCCTTGAGCGAATCGATCTGCTGCTGTGTGGCGGCATCCACGGCTCCTGCGTGTGGCGCCATGGCTGCGAACAGGACGATCACCGCGGATGCGATGAAGGATCGCCGGGTCATTGGAGCTTCGAGATGGCGGTCAGGATGCGTTCACGTGCCCGCTCGGGCCCGATGACGGCGAGAATGTCCATCGGACCCGCGCTCTTATCGAGCCCCGACAAGGCGACCCGGAGCGGCCAATAGACGCTGCCCTTCGTGCCGTCGAAGTGGTCGGCCGCGAGCATGTCCAGATCGTCCTGCGTAAGTGCGGCGCGGTCCGCGAGCAGGGCGACTTCAGACAGCGCCTTCAGGGTCCGTGCGCGATCGTCGCCTTTCCAACGCAACAGGTCGGCCTCGTACCGCGGCTCCTCCCACAGGTAGGAGAACGTATCAACCGACGAAAGCCGTTCCAGGCGTTCCGTCATGATGGGAACGGCGGCATCGTCCAGCTCCGGGTGGCCGACGAGCGACTTGAATGCGGACGGTGACATCCGCTTCAGATACTGGGCATTCATCCAGTCGAGCTTTCTCGCATCGAAGACAGCGCCGGATTTGTGGACGTTCGCCAGCTCGAATCCTGCGATGAGCGCCTCCGGCGTCATGATCTCCTCGGGGTACGTGTGACCGAGGTGTGCGAGAAAATCCATCATCGCCTCGGGCAGGTAATCCTTCCGGTATTCCGTCATGCTCACCGCGCCATGTCGTTTGGATAGTTTGGAACGGTCGGGGCCGAGGATAAGGGGCAGATGCGCGAACCGCGGCGGCGTCGCTCCCAGTGCCCGGTAGATGAGCAGCTGCTTGGGAGTGTTGGAGATGTGGTCCTCGCCGCGGATGACGTCCGTGATGCCCATCTCCAGATCGTCGATGACGACCGCGAAATTGTAGAGCGGCGTATCGAGGTCCTTGGCAAGTGACACGATGCCGACATCACGACGGGCATTGACCTCGATACGTCCGCGGATCACGTCATCGAACATGATGGACGTGTCATCGGGTTCCTTGAGGCAAATGATGCTGTCGCGCGGCGTCCTGCCGTCAGCCGCCAGTGCCGCCTTCTCGTCCGTCGTGAACTCCCGCCAGAATGCTTTGCCTTCGTCCAGGAGTCGTTGGAGGTGGCTCCGATACGTGGCGACGTGTTCAGATTGACGGTAGAGCACCCCGTTGTCCCAGTGGAGTCCCAACCACGTGAGTCCGTCGATGATGTCGCGCTCGAATTCCGGTTTGGACCGTTCCAGATCGGTGTCCTCGATGCGAAGGATGAATTCGCCGCCGTGATGCCGCGCGTAGAGCCAATTGAAGAGCGCCGTCCGGGCTGTCCCGACATGAAGGTTGCCCGTCGGGCTGGGCGCGATGCGGACTTTGACCGTCATACGAAAAGCATAGCAAATGTGCTTCAATGGAGTAAGACCCGCCCATGAAACGAGCCGAATACCGCACGAAGACGGATTCCCTGACCATGGCGCGGCGCACCATGCATTCCGAGATGCATGCGCTCGCAAAAGAGGTCAGCGAGTACTGCGGGGAGCCGAAGCTGTTCGCGCAGTACCTTGGGCGTATCAAGGCCATCGGCCTGCCCGATGCCTACCGAGCGTTCAGCGACCTCAAGGACGGCGTGAACCGCCACGTCGTGAAGGAATCCGCGAAATGGTGGATGTGGCGGACGAAGGATTTACAAGGTAAGAAAACGGTGGCATAATGCGAACATGGAACTGACGAACGTCCCCTCCCCCGTGCTGGCGAAACGGTGCGAGCCGCTTGATGCGGCCGATTTGAAGTCGCACGCGCAGGACGCGCTGATCGCCGAGATGAAGAACGTCATGGTTGCCAACAACGGCATCGGGCTGGCCGCCAACCAGCTGGGGCAGGATCTGCAATTGTTCGTCATCGACGAGAAGCTCGCCGCGGAAAACGAAGTCCCCAGCGTCTATGCGAACCCGGAGATCACCGAATACGGACGCGAGACCGACACCCTGGAAGAGGGATGCCTCTCCATCCCCGGGTACTGGACGCCCATCAGACGGGCGAAGAAGATCATGTTCAAGGGATTGGACGAGGCCGGGAACCGTGTGAAATTCCGCGCCCGCGGGATGCTCGCACGAGTCCTCCAGCATGAGACGGATCATCTGAACGGCCTCACGATTCGCGACCGCTCAAAGAAGAAAACGCCCCGATCCTAGTGGACCGGGGTCTGTTCCTGACGCGGACCGGCCATGCGCGCCTGGACCGCCTGCGAGAGGCTCGACACGATGAGCCCGATACAAAGCGCGGTGGCGATCATCCCGACCGTGGCTCCACCCGCGGCGATGAGGAATGTGCCGGTCTGCCCGACGAGGCTCGGCCGGCGCTGACCCCAGCCGTGCATCCAGAGCACGAGACCCGCCAGGATGCACAGAACCGCGACGGCGAGAACGGTTCGGAACGGATCCGGTATCTCCATCGGCATATCCACTACCTCCGTTGATATTCTATCATGATTCGGTATGATGGTCAATCATGGCGTTCATCGTCCCCGGCGTTCCCCGCGGCATCGACCGCATCACCACCGACGTGCAGCGGCACCTGCGCATCGTCTTCTTCGGCACGCCGAAGTTCGCCGTCCCCGCGCTCCGGCTGCTCGTCACACGCGGATGGCCCGTCGCGATGGTCGTTACGGCCCCGGATAAGCCCGTGGGACGACGCGCGGTGATGACGCACAGCCCCGTGTACGACGCTGCGATGGAGCTGGGCATCCCCATCCGTACTCCGGTGAACCTGCGGGATGAAACACTGGCTATGGAATTCAGCGAGCTGCGGCCTGACGTGTGCATCGTGGCGGCATACGGTCGTCT